>JAAENI010000889.1 GCA_024224595.1 Hyphomicrobiales bacterium | reverse complement strand
GCACCAGTCAAATGCATGAAATCGCCACCTATGGCGTGGCGGCGCATGCGATTTACAAAGATATCGGCAGTGGCATATCCAATGAAATTGAAGCTTATGCCACTCTGCGGATGACAATCGAACAACTTGCTCATTCCTCCAATCCTGAAGATTTTCTTGAGCATACCAAGCTGGAGTTGTTTTTGGATCAAGTATTCTGTTTTACGCCAAAAGGACGCATCATTGCGTTGCCGAATGGTGCGACACCCATAGATTTTGCTTATGCTGTCCACACCGATGTCGGTAACAGTTGTGTGGGATGCAAAATAAATGGACGCATAATGCCGGTAATTTCTGAACTGCAGAACGGTGATGAGGTCGATGTCATCCGGTCCAAGTCTCAAGCCCCCCCCTCTGCCTGGGAATCTGTGGTCGTAACCGGTAAGGCGAGAGCTGCCATCAGGCGTGCCAGCCGTCTTGCTGTTCGATTACAATATTCCAGCCTGGGTGCCAGAATACTAGAACGTAAATATGAAAAAGCCGGGAAAATATTTGATCGTGTTGATTTGGATATTGCTTTGCCGAAGTTGGGCCGGGAAACGGCGGAGGATATTTTGTCGGATGTAGGTCGCGGTCATTTGTCAGCAGGCGATGTCTTGCAAGCTCATTTTCCCGACTTTCAGGAAGACCGCTCCCATACATCTCCAGCCCATAAAGACGAAGGCTGGTTTGGCCTCAAAACTGGCGCCGGACTGTTGTTTAAAATACCAGGACTTCGCGCTCGGACTCGAAAAAAAAGGGGGAGCAAAAACTCGACAATCCCGATCCGGGGAATCAAAGGTGACTTATCGGTGAGATTTGCTCAGTCTGGTGGTGCAGTTCCAGGTGACAAGATCGTCGGTATTCTCGAGCCGGGCAGGGGAATTACCATTTATCGCGCTCAATCAAGCGAACTGAAAAAATTTGACGGTAACCAAGATGATTGGATTGATGTTCAGTGGGATATCGTTGCAGATAATTCCGAACGATTTCCCGCGAAGATTAAACTCAGCGCACTTAACGAACCCGGAACGCTAGCCACTATTGCCAATACAATAGCCAGCAACGACAGCAATATCCAGAATATGGTAATGTCCGCCAAGGCTGATGATTTTACCGATATGGCGATTGATCTTGAAGTATGGGATTTGAAACATCTTGAACAGATTATCACGCAATTATCTAAAAAACCTGCTGTAAGAAAAATTGTACGTAGCGAAGCCTAAAGGCGGTTCACTCATAATCACAGTTCTCGGGAAACCATGAATTTTCGAAATTAGTTCCAAAATTTTTATCAGGATTTCTATCAAATGCCCAATTGAGCCGGGGTTGTGAAACAATTGTATGATGTGCGTATTTAAGGAATCCATTTTACAAATTCATTGCGAGTTTCATTTGCTCCACATCCCATGCAAAGAATATCCTGATAAAACATGAAAAGTGAATTGAGACACTGATTGTTAATCGGGTTCGTGCTACTATGTTAATATAAGATACTGGAAGAAAATCCAACGATGGAAAGTGTTTCATTCCTGTTTGATAAAGTAACGAGTAAATGATTTTTAAACGACGCATACCTGCTGATTGGCGTGAGACTTTGCGCGTATCACTGTGGCCACGCAGATCGTGGTCACGTTCAGCCAAGTATGTAACAAAACGGATTTTGAGGCTGACCGGTTCACCTCATGCAATATCTGCCGGTGTAGCTGCGGGAGTTTTTGCTTCATTTACGCCGTTTATGGGTTTTCATTTTTTGACCGCCTTTCTGGTCGCCTACATTGTAGCCGGAAATCTTCTTGCTGCTGCCTTAGGTACTTTTTTTGGCAATCCTGTATCTTTCCCCTTTATTTGGGCTTCAACCTATACAACAGGAAATTTTATCCTTAACAGAACTGCGAATCCTGAGAATAAGGATCCCGGTGATACGCTTAATTCTTTGGAAATAGGTAATTTCTGGGAGGGTGGAGTGTCAGCCTTATTTCACCAGCTTGTCGGAATCTGGCACCCCATCGTAAAACCAATGCTGGTGGGGTCAATTCCCGTTGGCGTAAGTGTTTCTGTTGTCACTTACATCATTACCCGGTGGCTGGCAGTTAAATTTAAAAACCGTCGCCAAAAACAGATTAGAGGCAAGGCGTCTTTGCTGATGGGTAACAAGACCGACATTCAGGAACAAATCTGATATGATAATTGGATTAGGCAGTGATTTGATTGATATCCGTCGCATCGATAAATCACTGAACCGATTTGGCGATCGTTTTGTCAATCGCCTGTTTACGCCGGTTGAACGGGCTAAATCGGACCGCCGCAATCAACGCGCTGCATCCTATGCCAAGCGTTTTGCGGCAAAGGAAGCCTGTTCCAAGGCGCTTGGAACAGGAATTGCACGCGGTGTCTATTGGCGGGATATGGGGGTTGTAAACTTGCCTTCTGGAAAACCGACAATGGAACTAACCAATTCCGCAGCTCGACACATGGAAAAATTGACGCCGCAGGGTCACACAGCGCTTATTCATCTGACAATCACTGATGATTACCCACTGGCTCAGGCATTTGTAATTATTGAAGCCTTGCCAATAAGATAACCAGCTAATATGTAGAGCCTGATAAATTGGCCGGATCGAAACTGCTCTAGATGCAGTTCAAGTATCCACGACCGGGTAGCGTTGGATTTTGCATTGTGTGTTGACACCGAAAAGTTTAGTTTGCGATTCAATTGAAACAACCCTAGCAACTAAATCCACAAAAACGACAGGACATCATTACAGTGAGTGAAAATGCATCAGCAAATCAAGATAGTTCCAAGGAAAAGGAAAACTCTACCTGGGAATTTGTCAAAGTAATTTTGCAGGCCCTGTTGTTGGCACTGGTGGTAAGAACACTGGTATTTCAACCATTCTCGATTCCTTCCGGATCGATGATGCCAAATTTGCTTGTGGGGGATTATCTGTTTGTCTCAAAATTTAGCTATGGTTATTCGCGTTATTCGATAGATTCGCGTCTTGATTTGAATTTTAGCGGAAGAGTATGGGATGGCAAACCCGTGCGTGGCGATATTGCCGTTTTTAAGTTCCCGCCGGATCCCAATATTGATTACATCAAACGCGTGATCGGTCTGCCGGGAGATCGCATTCAGGTCAAAGACAGTGTTTTGTATATCAACTCAGTTGCCGTCAAACGCGAACGCAAGGGTGAGTTTCAGGTTGAGAGAAGCCGGTCCCCCGTAACCGTACCAATTTTTGTTGAAACTCTTCCCAATGGAAAGACATACGAAACCCTGGATTTAGGATATGGTCAGGGCGATGATACCCAGATATTCGAGGTGCCTCCCGGTCATTACTTTATGATGGGAGACAATCGCGATAATTCATTGGATAGCCGATTTGATGTTGGATTTGTTCCAGCAGAGAATTTCGTCGGCCGAGCCAAATTTGTTTTCTTTTCTGTCAGGGATGGAGCCCATCCTCTGGCGTTTTGGCGTTGGTTGGACACAATTCGCACAGAACGGTTTTTTACCGGACTCTAAACAGGGTGGATAAGACAGGGATGATTTAAGTGTCTACGAACAGTGTTGAACGTGTTTCCAAGCCTTTTGCTAGTCTGGAGATCAGGCTGGGCTACCAATTTGCCAATTATGACAATATAGAACGAGCCCTCACGCATTCCAGTGTTCGAAAAAAAGCCAATTGTGCATTTCAGTATGAACGGTTGGAATTTCTGGGCGATAGGGTTCTTGGGCTAATTATCGCAGATATGCTATTTAAGAATTACGCATTGGCGAATGAAGGAGAATTGTCACTCCGTCTGAATTCGCTCGTTAATGGTAAAATCCTTGCAGAAATTTCAGATGAGTTAAAATTGCACGAATTTATCAGAACCGGAAGTGGTTTGAAGGAACTGACCGGCACAAGAATGAAAAATGTCAGGGCAGATGTTTTAGAAGCAGTGATTGGTTCGATATTTTTGGATGGCGGTCTCAAGTCTGCGGCAGAATTCATTGACCGTTTTTGGGGAACGCGTCT
>JAAENI010000888.1 GCA_024224595.1 Hyphomicrobiales bacterium | reverse complement strand
GGTGCAAACGGCCGACCGATTTTTGTCTGGTTACAGGTACACAGGAAATATTCCCTGTTTGCCGGACAAATATTTCGTCATCGAAAAGGTGTATTCCATTAAACAGCACCTCGATGTCACGGTGAAGTTTGGGTAATTACTGACATGGCAGGGCGTATTTACTGGTTTTGCGGGTAATTCAAGCAGGCAGTTCGCAGGATTCACTTGAATATTTAGTTGCAAATGTGGGGAGTTTTCAGATACCAAAGTAACTGGATATATTTTTTGTGAATTTTTTGAAGAATCAACTTGATCCTGTGTATAGATTATGTGAACGTTTGCCATTATATTTGTATTCAAACCGCGATACTTGCGTCAGGATTGCGCTTTTTACCGGGTGCCGACAGGTGACCAAATTCCCTCATATGGGGAATTGCGCCACCGGCAATGAGATTACACAGTATATGGATTGCCAAGTGTATGGACTGCATAATTGTATAATAAGTGGGTTGCATAATTGATTGTCTGGATAATCGAAGAAATTGTCTAACAAAAAACATAACACACCGCGCTGATGGCATTGGGCCCCTCGGGCAGGTTTTCAGGGTCTGGTTCTGCCGCGTTTTCTTCACCGGCGTTTGACAGGGGGTAATATATGACAAAAGCAAAGCGCGGGGCTGGTGGCAGTGGGGCTGCGGCCACCGACAAGGCAGCAAAGGCCCAAAACCTGATCAACGGGTTTGACTGCAACAACATTCTCGACCCGCGCGAATTCGTACCTGATACAGTCACCGGCAGTCAGTTGTCCCAAACCGGCACTACCGGTGCAATGATTGATAAGGTCTGGGGTTGATTATGTCTGGGGTTGATCAGGTATTCGATGGCTCAAGTGTGATTTTCCGGGCAAATCAGATGTGGATATCGCGGTTTTGAACGTCGAAGGGCCAATAGATGAGATTTTACCTTCCATATGGGGGGTTGCGTTACCGGCAATGAAATGCAACGTGTCAGGGTTGTATGTTTTTAGATTGATCGCAAGAGTTGTTTGACGAAATACTGACACACAGCGTTGGTGGCATTGGGGCTGGTGGCATTGGGGGCTGGTCAGGTTTTT
>JAAENI010000887.1 GCA_024224595.1 Hyphomicrobiales bacterium | reverse complement strand
TTATTCTTTGGTTTTTATAATTACCCATTCACTTTTTTCGTACTTTAGTATTTAACTCACATTTAAATTAATGAGCGTCAGTTTTTGTTGACAGTTTTATACGTCACTTATTTGCATAGGCGATTATTGTCACTTAGCTCTGAAGGATCCCCTCATAAATCAGCCATAGCATAGCCATATTTGAGCAACTGATTGGCGAATAATACCCAGGCCGCCAGCAATTCTTTCTCCGTGATTTGATAATCAGGCCGCCTGAGTACCTCCAATCCCAAGCGAATCGTTGAGAGTACCGTTCGATGCCCAATGGTATTGGCCTGAAAATGCTTATCCCAGCCCTGTTGCTGTGCGTGTAAACCAACTAGCCACAACAGGCATTGAACCATCAACGCTATCAGTAGGATGATGTCGAATCGCTCTGGACTGTTGGTACGACTTTGGCGTAAGCCAAAGCCGTATGCCGGGCTTTTGAGGTCACGAAAGGTTTCCTCTATTTGCATACGTTTGGCGTACAGGTTTACCAGCTGCTTTGGGCTCCGAGATTCTGGTGGTAAATTGCTGGCTAACACCCAAGGCTCTTTCGCCGATGTTGAGTACGTTTTTGCCGATGGATGGTGGCAATTAGTCCTCGTTGAACGCTGATTTGTACGCCCCTTAGGTTTGCTACGATAAAGCGTGAGATGGCAATTGATAGGGTTAGTTTTGGTCAAGGTCTTACAACCCAGGCTCTTCGCTTGACCGTTGGCCAAGTCATGTGTACTGCGAACTGCACGCCAATTTTCAGCGCCAATATCTGCAAATTGAACTGTACCGCGAATACGGCTTAGCCAAAACCAACCATGCGCCTCAACCTCTTTGTACCAAGGCACTTTGAACCCCGCGTCAGTCACGATGAGAGGGGTAACATGCAAAGGTAAAATCTTGGCTAAGTCCGCTAAAAAACCTTTGTGGGAGGCCTTAGAGCATTGTTCTGATAGGGGATAGGACTTCTCATACAGGGTAATAGAGCGGCCATTGAAGGCTATTGAGGCGCGCAGAGCCATGATGCGTTTATGCTCTCGGATGTCTGACCAATCGACGAGCACAATCGGCATAGGGTTACCAGAACAGATGAGGCTGGCATGCCATTGGTAGACAGCTAACCGTTCTTGATGCAGATGCGTGTTGCCGAGCAAACGATCAATGCGCTTGATGTTGTGCTTGGTTCGGGCCGTGGTTGGTAAATTTCGACCTAACTCAGTCAAGGTCAGTGTCTTACATTCAATCAGTGCCTTAGAGGCCAGCATCAAGCTGTTTAATCGTTTTAGGTGAAGTTCTGGGCAGTATTGGTGTAAAGAATGTTGTAGGATATTGGCTTCGCGCATCTTGTTGTCCAAGTGTAGTTTTTAGCGAAACCATTTGATCATGCAACAAGATGCGCTTCCACCCTAATTTGATGATTTATTTGTAAATCATCAGGGGATTCTTCAGCACTACATAGCAATCCCCCAAAAATTCGTGTAATGTAGTATTATGTATACATTGTATGTTGAGGTTTACCATGAGTGTAATGTCAGTACGCTTATCCGATGACATCGAGCAAAAGCTAGTACAGCTTGCCCAGTCAACCGGTAGAACGAAATCTTGGTTAGCCAGCCAAGCGATTCAGGATTATTTAGAT
>JAAENI010000886.1 GCA_024224595.1 Hyphomicrobiales bacterium | reverse complement strand
GGTCTCTCTGACAACAAAGAAATCCTAGCAAAAGTCCAGCGAGCGCGATAAATCGGCCTCCTCTGCTTGGGGATGCGCCAAACCAGCTTATCTGCGTCGTTGCGAACCGTATCCGATGCGCTGCATCGCGACGCGCCCTGGGAATATCGCAGTGTTGATAGTGGCGTAGTTGAATATTGTTTCAACGATGTGCTCTGATTCGATTCCACTTGTTGGATAGGACAGATGACTATGAGATTATTTTGAGAAATAGGTGTTGGTAAAGTTTGTCCGCGTCGATATTGTTTGACTTCATCGTTAATCGTCGATAAACGATGAAGAATGAGTGATTTAAATATAACGCGAATCCGACATGTGGAAAAGCAACAGCAGGTTTTCTCTAGAGAGGAAGAGCTGTTTCTTGCTCGGCAGATGAAAGCACTGGCCCATCCGGTTCGGTTGCAAATTCTGCAATCGCTTGGAGGCAGGAATAATTTTTGTTGCGGCGATTTCTGCGCCAGCATTCCTCTGGCACAGTCAACCATATCTCAGCATCTGAAAATATTAAGCAAGGCAGGTATCATTGATTATCAACCAGTTGGAAATTGTTCACATTACTCCTTGAACCCTGCTGTTCTTACCCAGACAATTAATGCCCTGTCAAAACTTGGTGACATTGCCGAAATTTTTGACTCATGCGAATGTTCAGAAGTTTCAAAACAGCATTTGCGAGCTCAAAAGAAGCCAAATCAAAATATGGATAATCAGTAAATGGCCGGGCTGAAGCAAAAAGGTGATGTTGCTGATGTAACACAAAAACGGGCAACTTTTGATCGGATCACCAGCCCGTCGAAGGCTGAAGCAACTGTTAGTGCTGAAAGTGGAAAAACGCTCTCAACTATTCGTAATCTTTGGCCCTACATGTGGCCTTCAGATAGGCCAGATCTCAAACAGCGGGTTGTCATAGCATTTGCTTTTTTGTTCATCGCAAAAGCCATCACAGTCCTCGTTCCGTTTCTGTATAAATGGGCGACCGATGCCCTGACGAATGAGGGAACTGGATTTGTTGTATTGCCAGATTGGCTGGTAACCCCTGTTATGCTAGTATTGGCATACGGAATTGGGCGTGTTTCGATTGTCGGTTTTACCCAGATAAGAGATGCGTTATTTGCCAGTGTCGGGCAACATGCCGTGCGGCAACTATCCAACATTGTATTTCGCCACATCCATTCATTGTCTTTGCGCTACCATCTGGAACGCCGCACAGGTGGATTATCTCGAGTTATTGAGCGCGGGATCAAGGGAATTGAGTCAATCGTTCGTTTCACGATTTTGAGCGGTGCTCCAACGGTCCTCGAATTCATTATGATGGCCGTGGTGATCTGGTATCAGTTTGGTATATGGTATGTTCTGGTGATTGCCATAATGATTTGGTTTTATGTCTGGTTCACAGTGCGTGCCAGCAACTGGCGAATTGAAATACGTCGTGACATGAACGAAAATGACACCGACGCAAATTCCAAAGCAATCGATTCACTTTTGAATTTTGAAACCGTCAAATATTTCGGCAACGAGGAACTGGAGACCAAACGTTATGACCAGTCTATGGAAAGATATGAGCGTGCAGCGATAAAAGTCTGGACATCACTTTCCTGGCTTAATTTTGGACAATCAGTGATCATCGGTATTGGCATGGCAGCATGTATGGCTATGTCAGCTGTCGCAGTTACCAGGGGCACTCAAACCCTCGGTGATTTTGTCATGATCAATGCCTTGTTAATGCAACTGTCCATTCCACTCAATTTTATCGGTTTCATTTACCGCGAAATTCGTCAGGGAATGACGGACCTTGAAGAGATGTTCCAAATTTTGGATGTAGAACAGGAAATTCAGGATACCCCCGGTGCGTTGCCTCTTGATGTCAATGCTGGTTCCATTCGTTTTTCAAGTGTGGATTTTCATTACCAGTCTGATCGCAGTATACTTAAAAACATTTCTTTTGAAGTACCACCTGGTAAAACTGTGGCAATTGTCGGCCCTTCTGGTGCCGGCAAGTCGACCATCTCCCGACTGCTATTTCGCTTCTATGACGTCACTGGTGGTGCAATTGAAATTGATGGTCAGGATATACGCGATGTTCAGCAAAAGAGCCTGCGCCTGGCAATTGGTATGGTGCCGCAAGATACAGTTCTGTTTAATGAAACAATTGCCTACAATATTGGCTACGGCCGTGCTGACGCAACTGAAGAGGAGGTCATTGAGGCGGCAAATCTCGCCCAGATTGGCGAATTTATCGAGTCTTTACCCGATGGCTTCAAGGCAGAAGTGGGTGAACGCGGTTTAAAACTTTCAGGTGGTGAAAAGCAACGCGTTGCAATTGCCCGTACATTGCTCAAGGCACCTCCAATCATGATCCTTGACGAGGCAACTTCAGCGCTTGATACACAGACCGAGCGCGAAATCCAGCATTCGCTTGACCTGGTATCGAAAGGCAGAACCACTTTGGTGATAGCCCACAGGCTTTCAACTGTGATCAATGCCGATGAAATAATCGTATTGAAAGAAGGAGAAATATCCGAGCGTGGAACTCATTCGAAATTGCTGAAGCTGAAAGGGCTTTATGCAGAAATGTGGAATCGGCAACTGGAGGCAACAGAAGCGGAAGAGCGTCTTCGCGCAGCCCGCGAAAAAGATCAGCAGGGTTTTCTGGTGTAGAACGGAAATGCCCTGATAGAGCTAAACTTACGATTTTGGATGAAAATACCAGTTACCAAATTAAATCCGGGTTTACCTAGGATGTGCTGGTTTTTCATCAGTCGGATATGATATAGAAATCTCAATGATAATTACCACGGTGCATATTTGCATGAGCATAGTTAATTCAATCCGCGATTCCATCGTTCCCATTCACCGGGCAGGATATCCGTTTATTGCGATATTTTTTGTCATTTCCATCGTCGTTGGCTGGTTGTGGGACCCTTTGTTCTACCTTGGACTGGCCTTGACACTATGGTGTGCGTATTTTTTTCGTGACCCCGAACGCGTCACGCCCGTCAATGACGATCTTGTCATTTCACCGGCAGATGGTGTAGTATCTCATATTACAACGCTGGCACCGCCCCTCGAACTGGATATGGGCGAAACGCCAATGTTGCGCATTTCGGTATTCATGAATGTTTTCAACTGCCACATAAACCGCATACCGTTGCGTGGCAAGGTTTCCCGTAAAGTCTATCGTCCTGGGCAATTTTTATCAGCTGAACTGGATAAAGCTTCTTCAGAAAACGAAAGAAGTTCTTTAGTCCTTGATACGCCTCATGGCGAAATTGCGGTGATACAGATAGCGGGCCTTGTCGCCAGACGAATTATCTGCTGGGCGGAAACCGGAGAAGAAATGGGAGCAGGAGAGCGTTTCGGCCTGATCAGATTTGGCTCACGACTGGATGTATTCCTGCCTCAGGGTGCCGTACCCAGAGTTGCAATTGGCCAAACGATGATCGCTGGTGAAAGTATCCTTGCTGCATTTGATGATGAGGCCGTTGTCCCGGTTGCCCGAATTAGTTAGCAGAGAAAATATGATAGAAGCACCATTTCAACCTTTTGAACCTGATGATGACCTCGATGAAATCAAGGACAATGCAGACAAATCAAGTTCACTCGTCGGACCAACCCGCATTCGTGACATTCCGATTAAGGCGATATTTCCTAATCTGCTAACTCTGCTTGCTATTTGTTCCGGCCTGACAGCAATCCGGTTCTCGGTTGAAAATCGTTTTGAGTTGGCAATAGGTGCTATTGTTCTGGCAGCCATACTGGATGGTTTGGATGGTCGAGTAGCCCGTTTTCTAAAATCTGTGACTCGTTTTGGCGCGCAGATGGACAGTCTGGCGGATTTTGTCAATTTTGGCGTGGCTCCAGCCATGCTGCTTTATTTTTGGACCCTCTCGCAGGCCGGAAATTTTGGCTGGATATGCGCACTGATTTACGTCATTGGCGCCGGGCTTCGCCTTGCCCGTTTTAACGTTATGCTGGAAAATCCGGATCAACCCATATGGCAGAAGAATTTTTTCCTTGGTGTGCCTGCTCCCGCAGCTGCATTGTTGGTACTGCTGCCAGTATATATCGGACAATTGGGCGTGAGCGAACTGCGCGAGCTCCCTCATATTTCAGCTATTTATGCCCTGATTATCGGCCTGTTGATGGTCTCCAACCTGCCAACCTGGTCTGGTAAGAAAATGGGCCAGCGCATTCGACGTGATTTGGTATTCCCATTGATGATTGCCGGTGTATTAGCCGTCGCATTTTTGCTCAGCAATCCGTGGGAAGCACTGACAGTGATCTCTGTTTCTTATCTAATTGGACTGCCATTTGGAGTGATGGCCTGGCGTAAACAGGATCAGAAATGGCGTACCAAATTAAAGCTATCTGACGACAGCAGTGACTAAATTACGGCCTTTCAATCTACTCTGCGGCTTCCGGAAAATCTTTCTTGCGTGATCGGAGTTTTCTCTTACTTGCTCTGGAAGGTTTGCGTTTCTTTGCCGTTTTGGCTTTTTGGGAACCTTGAGTATTTGCAGCTTTTGGCGGTTTGCTTTCCTGGGTTTTTATCGCCATGTCACTCAAGACATTCGATTCCGATTCCCCAAGTTGATCACTGTCAGCGCCTTCGATAACCAGCCTATCATCCTTGGATGATTTGAAAGTTTGATTATACACCGCTGCAATATTGGCGGGCATACTTAGCAGCACCGGAATCAGTATCAGCGTCAGCAAGGTAGAAAAAGCCAATCCGGATATAACAGCAGTTGATAATTGTACCCACCAGACAGCGGTAATTGATCCGTAAGAAATGATGCGCTCAAAAAAATCAACATTAATCGTCAGAGCCATCGGTATTAATCCGAGGATAGTAGTGACGGTTGTCAGCATGATCGGGCGCATACGCTGGGCGGAGGTTTTCAGGATTGCATCATGAATTCCAGCCCCTTCCGAGCGCAGCCGATTATAGGTATCGATCAAGACAATGGCGTTATTCACCACAATTCCGGCTAAGGCCACTACACCAGTTCCCGTCATGATAACGGAGAATTTTTGACCCGTAATCATCATGCCAATTAATACTCCCACAACCGCTAATATAACAGTCATCAGGGTCAGGGCAGTCTGATAAAATGAATTGAACTGGGTAAGCAGGATAATGAACATCATGAACAAAGCACCAATTGCTGCTTTTCCCAGAAATTCCTGAGATTTTGTCTCATCTTCATCAGCACCGCGAAATTTCAGGCTGACGCTTTCTGGCCATTCCTGTTTGTCAATCCAGGCTTGAACTTCTTCGATTTTGTCCTTTGGTGTCAGTTCACGATCCCCAAATTTAACACCTTTAACAATATTGGCTTTTACACTCATTGAATATTGACCATCTTTACGAGTGACGGAGGAAACTTTGTCGACTGGTGCCAATTTCACAAAATTTGAAATTGGAACCTGACCGTTACTCGTGCGCAAACGCAATTGTTTTAACTGATCGAGTGACCGTTGTTCTTTGGGAAGTCTTATCCTGATATCCAGTTCATCTTCCGAATCATCAGGCCTGTATTTGCCTAGTAAAACACCATTGGTCACCAATTGGATCATTGCTCCAACTGAGGTAATACCAGCGTTGTATCTACCTGCTTCCTCACGATCAACAGCAATTTCCCATTCAATACCTGGCAGCGGACGGCTGTCCTCATGGTCTTTGACATCCTCAATTGTGTTAAAAAATTCCCTAATTTTTCCTACACTCGCTACCATTTGATTGTAATCTGTCGATTTAACCTGCAGCCTGACGTCCTTGCCAGTTGGTGGCCCACCTTCTATTTTGCGAATTTCTATCGCGATGCCGGCAATGTTGGCCGTCCGATCACGAATATCCTTAAATATTTCATCGGCTTTTCGGCGATTTGAATAATCCATCAATTCAATTTGCATGGTCGCAACAACATCCGGCGGCATATCCTGGGGTGCATTCAGGTCCACACCACCGCCATCATCGCCTCCGCCTGAAGCCTGTGCTGTCATCACCACATTTTCAATACCGCGAACCTGCAATACTTGCGACTCGACTTCAATCGCAATATCCCGGATTTTTTTTGCGGCCAGATTTCCTCGTGCCGACACAAACACGATAGCAACCCTGGGTTCCTCATCGACAAAAAACTCGACACCCTTATTGTCTGTCTCGAATCTATAAAATGTAAAGGCAACAATGCTGCCTGCCGCAATTATTACAAGAATGTTCATAGCAAGACCGGAAGTAAGTGCATTCAGAAACCTCAAGTAGAGACCTGTAGCTCCCGGTATAATTTCCAGGTTCAATTGTTCCCGTGAAGACAGCATGCTGGCGACATTATCCTGTTTGACTTTCCGGGGTTTTTTGTTGCGTGAAAAAAGTGCACCTACCATATCGATTATTGCGCCCAGCATTGCGCCCGTTGCCGGTATGAAGATCAATGCAGTTAGCAATGATGAGGATAAGACAATAATCACCATAATCGGCAAATAGCTCATAAATTCACCGGTTACCCCGGGCCATAACAGTAGTGGCAAAAATGCAGCTAGCGTTGTCGCAGTCGAAGAAATCACCGGCCAGAACATCAGTTTTGCCGCCCGTCGATAAGCTTCATTTGAAGGCATGCCCTCCGCCATTTTTCGGTCAGCATATTCTGTCACCACAATGGCACCATCGACCAGCATACCAACGGTCAGCACCAGTCCGAACATCACCATTGTGTTTACTGTGAAGCCGAGTGCGTAGAGCATGAGGAAGCCGAGGAGGAAGGAAGAGGGAATAGCGAAGCCAACGAGTAGACCCGAGCGTACGCCAAG
>JAAENI010000885.1 GCA_024224595.1 Hyphomicrobiales bacterium | reverse complement strand
TCTATTCGGGCTTGCGCCCGGCCTCCGCGAGGGCGGCGCACCGGTGCCGGTCGCTTTTCGCTCCTGATTGCATGATCATTTTAAAGGTGTGCTGCTATACCAGCGGTATTGAATTCTTGCTTATCATGGCATGGGGCAGCGTGGCTCAACTGACCGGTTTTTGCTTGGGAGCGCCTGAGCGTTGCTGCTTCTGGTGAGGTTTCAGCCCACGGCTCCGCATTTGTGCACCCATAGCTTTAGACGAATGATTGTCAGTGAAACGTGTGCCCGTAATTTATCGGTTGCCGAATTTGTAGACTGGAGTCAGAATCTGGGTCATGAAGGTGCGATGATGACTTTGAATAGTTATGGGAAAATTGGGTTGGAAGAGCAGGGGAAGCTGGTGCGAAATACTAAAACTGGGTAAGATGCATGATGACAATTGGGATGCGTTGATTTCTCTCTTCTGCCCGATCTAAGTGTTATCCGGATGGCGAAACTCACAGTTTCCACGGAATGTATTTACGATATTGAGAGCGTTTTTCGGCAAGCCGGTCGAAAGCGTTATTTGCTTGCTCTTTGGCGAAATCTTCCCAACTCGCTTTTGAGCCGGATAGAATCGCTTCCTCCACAATTGGCCAGGGAAGAATTTCTCGCATAAACTTCCCGTGTGGGTCGCCATCCTTTGGATTAATTTTGGCGGCACGTATCGCTGCATCCTCAGCCTTGTCCAGGAGTTCGGAGGATACGCCAGCAGCCTCTGCCAGCCAAAACATCGACGGGCTGCATTTGAGCCGGTTCCACATAGCCGATGCCAGTAACTCAAGGGGATCATCGCCCGCCATGCGTGCCCGGCAAATCTGAAAGACGAACCATCCCAGCATATGCTCGCGCTGTGAGCGGTACCATTTGCCATGGTAACCTGTGCCGATTTTGATGCGATGCTCAAGAGAAGAAGTTCTCGGCAGTATGGCCGGATAAGTTGCTGCGTATCGCGTCAGATTTGTCAGATTCAAGGCCACGATTATACCTCCTGATTTCACTTTTTCAGAGATTATCTGCATTAGCCGCAAAATGGTATGCATATTCGCCCGCTGAACTCCACCGTCATGGGCGCAGTAAATTCGAACACCTGTTGAGGAATTGTGAGCTGCGATGAGTTGTCACTTATAAAACTGTTTATTCAAACGAGCCGCGTTCGATCCCCAACTCATCCGCCAGATCAGGCCAGGTTTCCCCCAGTTTCGGCAGATCGTGCGGATAAATTTCATCATATGGTCGGTACATATCCTGCACATTCATCGTCAGAAAAGTGAACCAGGCTCCATGCACGTAATGTTTTGCCACCAATCGAAACCACTTCTGCGGAGTTTTAAACCGCCTGTGGAGTAAATTGTGCGCCCGGTTCGACATCGGTAACCAGTCAAGGGGCCTGCGGTAGTCTTCCAGATGTGCGAGCATATACCCGGCACCCTTTATGTCATCCGGTCTGCTAAAACCGGTCATGCAGCAGACAGAAGGATTGTTACCCTTTTTATATCGTTCTGCACGTTGTGGTATACTTAGCCTGTACCGCTCCTTGTTGGAAAAACCGTTATAAATTCTGTCTTTCAGGTTCCGGGCAACCAGTTGCTGATTATTGTCGTTAAATGATTGGGCATCTTTCAAGCTTTTTTTGCGGTCTTTTTCGATACCTAACTGTTCCAGGAAAGGACGGAGAGTACTAACCAGCCTGTTTGATGATTTAACAAGCCATTCCCTGAACATGGGCTCGGCTGAGGGATCACCATCATAGTCGAATGATATTGATCCAGCGAAGGGCGAGCGGCATTTTATCTCCATGCGGATATCAAGCCCGCCGGCATTTTCCAGCTGGCTGCTGGCTTTTTCTATTTCAAAGTAAGCACTCATGCCATATTCGCCATCAAGGCTCATGAAAAAACCCGCATTGCCTTTGTTATCACGAAAGGCGCTTATCCAATTTGCCGGATATGGCATAGGTATGCGGATCCAGTTATTGCCACCGTGGCGCGGTGGCGGCTGATCAGCGAAATTGAAAACAGCTTCATCGATAACCGATTGCCAGAATGCCCTGTTTTTTCGTTTGGTATCTCGCCTGTCTGTCACCATTTTTCACCTGCATTGCCAATTGTTGCACTGTTCGCATCAAATTCGGTCAGTTTCAATGATCTTTAGAGGCCGCCAGTTTCGCATATGCCGGCATCTTTAATCTATCTTATATCCAATTGGTTTTTTGATTTTTTTGATGTCAATATTGGACTGGAAGAGCAGGGCAGGCTGGTGCAGGATTCTGCCAGGGCCAGCATGGAAAAACCTGAAATCCAGAATAGAAGCGTTGTTGCGGGAAATGTCATAATAATATTCGGCAATATACTATTCAAATCATGTAAACAGCACTATGTTCCACCAATGCGGGAATATAAGGGGAGAATAAGGTGGCGCAATCTGGAAGTGATTTGAATTTTGAGGCGGACCTGTTCAAGGCGGCTGACAAGCTGCGTGGCAATCTTGAACCGTCTGAATACAAACACGTTGCTCTTGGTCTTATTTTCCTGAAATACATATCTGATGCCTTTGAAATTCAGCATGCAAGGCTGGAGAAGACAGAATTTGCCGACCCGGAAGACCCGGAGGAATATCTGGCGGAGCGGGTGTTCTGGGTACCGGAAATTGCCCGCTGGTCCAATCTGAAAGCCAATGCACGGGCCCGTGATCTGGAAATTGATGATCCGGCCACCGGCAAGAAACGTAAGGTGGATATTGGCGGGTTGATTGATGCGGCGATGGAGGCGATCGAAAAGCATAATGCAACCACGCTGAAAGGCGTATTACCAAAAAACTATGGCAGCCCGACGCTGGATAAAACCATGATCGGCGATCTGGTCATGCTGTTTTCCGATGTCGGCATGCATGAAGAGGGTGAGGAGGCGCGCGACCTGCTCGGGCGGGCTTATGAATATTTTCTGGCCGGATTTGCCGGGGCTGAAGGTCGGCGTGGCGGCGAGTTTTTCACTCCGCGCTCGGTGGTGCGGGTGCTGGTTGAAATGCTGGAGCCTTATCAGGGCCGGGTTTATGATCCGTGCTGCGGTTCGGGCGGCATGTTTGTCCAGTCGGAAAAATTTGTTGAACAGCATGGCGGCAATGTCATGGATATTGCCATTTACGGCCAGGAGCGCAACAACACCACCTGGAAGCTGGCCAAGATGAACCTTGCAGTGCGCGGTATTGATGCCGACATCAGATGGAACAATGAAGGCTCGTTCATTGCCGATGAATTCCCGGCACAAAAGTTTGACTTTGTACTGGCCAATCCGCCGTTTAATGTCTCGGACTGGTGGAAAGCCAGCCTTGCCGAAGACATGCGCTGGCGGTTCGGTACACCACCTGAAGGCAACGCCAATTATGCCTGGCTATCGCATATCTATCATCATCTGGCCCCGCGTGGCACGGCGGGTGTGGTGCTGGCCAATGGCTCGATGTCGAGCCAGTCGAGCGGTGAGGGCGGCATTCGCCAAAAGATGATTGTTGAAGATGCGGTTGATTGCATGATCGCCCTGCCAGGACAATTGTTTTATTCAACCCAGATTCCCGCCTGCCTGTGGTTTCTGGCCCGTGATAAAGCCGCCAACGGCCATCGTCACCGCAAGGGTGAGGTGCTGTTCATCGATGCCCGCAAAATGGGCTATATGGTTGACCGGACAAGGCGCGATTTTTCTTCTGGTGACATCGAAAAAATCACAAAAACCTATCGCAACTGGCGCACAAAACCGGAGGAACTGGAACAACACGGACTGATCCCTTACGAGGACGTACCGGGCTTTTGCAAGGCGACCAGTGTGGAGGAGGTGGAAAAACACGGTTACGTGCTGACCCCAGGCAGCTATGTGGGGGCGGAAGCTGAGGAAGATGATGGTGTGCCGTTTGAGGAACGGTTTGCTGAGTTGCGGGCGACGCTGGATGTGCAGTTTAAGGATGGCGAACGGCTGACCGACATTATCCGAGAGCAACTGGTGAGGGTTACAGTGTGAAGCTTGCTGATTTTATTGAATTCAACCCACGAACACCGATTCCAAGAGGGACAGCTGCACCTTTTGTAGATATGGCCTCGCTCCCAACGGGCGATCGGTATTTCCCGCTTCAGACAGTGAAAGAATTCAAAGGATCCGGCTCAAAATTTAAGGATGGGGATACCCTTCTTGCGCGCATTACACCTTGTCTAGAAAATGGGAAAGGTGGCTTTGTCAAAGGTTTGGGGGTTGGTGTATTTGCGCACGGGTCGACTGAATTTATCGTCCTACGTGCGATGGCACCAACAGATGCGGATTTTGTATTCTATATTTCAAAACACCCCGACTTCAGGAAGCATGCAATAAAACAGATGTCCGGAACATCCGGTCGTCAGCGCGTGGCGTGGCAATCGCTGATAGAATATGAAATCCATGATTTGACCCAGGCCGAACGAGAGGAAATAGGCCTTGTCCTTTCCGTCCTTGATCACAAGATCGAATTAAACCGGCGGATGAATGAGACGCTGGAAGGGATGGCGCAGGCTATTTTTAGGGACTGGTTTGTCGACTTCGGCCCCACCCACCGCAAACAACCTGGCACCATCGACCCCACAAAAATTATGGGCGGCCTCATCCAGAACGAAACCAAGGCCAAAGAGATTGCAGACCTGTTTCCAGATAGCCTTGGTGATGATGGCCTGCCAGTGGGGTGGGAGAATAGGGAGCTGAGTCATTTCATCAAAATTAAGCATGGGTACGCCTTCAAAGGGGAATTTTTTCGAACAGAAGAATCGCCATACATTCTGATAACTCCCGGAAATTTTCGAATTGGTGGAGGCTTCAAGAGCAACAAATTAAAATACTATGATGGCCCATTCCCCAAAGAGTATGTTCTAGAGAAAAATGATCTAGTCATGACCATGACAGATTTGAGTAAGGCTGGAGATACTCTTGGTTATCCAGCCTTCATACCAGAAAGTGCGAAGTCATTTTTCTTGCATAACCAAAGAATTGGTAAAGTGTTTATTCAGTCGGAGCAAGTCGGAGCAATTTTCCTGTATCAGATTTTTTGTTCCCCTGAGTACCGTTCTCATATACTTGGCGGTGCAACGGGCTCTACAGTCAAACATACCTCACCCACAAAAATTTCTTCTTATGCAATTCCAGTATGTTCGGTGGAACTAATGAAAAAATTTGAGGAGCATTCTTCAATTCTGAGAGATCGCATTTCATCAAACGATCTCGAAAACCAAGCCCTCACCCAAATCCGAGATTACCTCCTGCCTAAACTCATGTCCGGCGAAATACGGGTTGAGGCGCGCGCATAATGTCGATGCTCAGCTTAAAAAGGAATGGACGGCTAAAAAACTGGGGCAATTCAGTCAAAAGATTTGCAAGCGAAACAAATTTGGTTGTTTCCGTTTTTATGTTGGTGTTTTGTATTCTTTTAATGTTGGTTTCTTACCATTTGCTTCCAGTTAAGCATTGGAAAGAAAACTTGTGGATAGAGTTTGGCGGGCTAACATTTGATATCCTATTCATCCTGGTCATTTTCTCCCTGTTCGAACACCGCCGCCAAAAACGCCAGGACATCGCCCGTCAAAAAGAAATTATAGAAGACTACAAACGCTGGGATAGTGAAGAGGCTCGTTTCAGACTTTCCGGTGCTATACGTCGCCTGAACCGAATGGGTGTTTTCGAAATTAATTTTTCTGGCTGCAGACTGAGCCATTTTTCATTTTCCGAACATGGGATAAAAGACATTCACGGATCATTATTTTACAACGGCAGGTGGGCAGCACCAGCTCTGCAAAGCACGGTCGAATTACAGAATGTTGATTTTACGAATTTGAATTGCACGGATGTGGTTTTCTCTCCCCATTCAGGGCTTACCGTAAATCAACAGGTTTCACTCCGTGGTGCGAAGTTTATTGACTGTTTGTTTATGGCCTCGAAACTTAATGGAGCCAAATTCAATGGCGCATCGTTGAAATGGACAGCCATACCTCCTGATACCCTGGTCGAAAATATTACTGATGACAACGGGGAATTTGCAGGAACACTCCAGATAGAGATTCCACCTTTTTATGATGTCGACATGTCTGGTGTATCGTTCAAAAATGTAGAGTTCGATAACGTTGACTTCAGAGATGTAAAGAATATTTTGGACGCCGATTTCTCGGGAGCAACCGGTTTAGAAAATGCTGTTTTTGATGATGAAAATATGAAGACAGAAGTTATGGAAATGGCAAGGAAAACCAATGCTTAATATGTTAAGGAATATCTCTTGATGTTTTGTCCCCAAGGTCACTGTTTGTGCAGGACGTTGCAAAATCTCTCTACCCAAACATGGAATGACTTGCAGGAGGCAGAGCAGTACAACTCTCCCATGTATGAGGAAACAATTACTCAAAATCTATCTCTGAAACTGAATCGGCAGCATAGCAATCAAACGCGTGTGCATATGTTCAAGAAGCATCAGGAAACATTAAATGGTGCTGACTGGGTTTGGCTTTTTTATGATAAAAATCGTTGTCTTGAATTTCGAGTAATCGTGCAGGCAAAAAGGCTCTATTCAACAGGTAGTTATGATGCATTCAAAATAGAGCAACCAGACAAAATGTTGCGCTACAGCCAAGTTGTCGATGCTGTTCCGGTTTATGCCCTGTATAATTATCCTCGTGCACGGGGGGCGATTTATCCAATCCAACGGCCTCATTGGACGAGCTGGGTGAGGGGCATTGATCACGCCAGAGACTACGGTGTAAGTTTGGTTCATGCCAAATTGGTCAAGGCACTAGGTCAAGATGGAAAAGATGCACGGAAAATGCTGGACCGCGCCTTCCCCTGGTGGTTGCCTTTCTGCAATTGCGGTCTGATCCACATTGGCGGTGATCCGCTGCAGCAAATAGCAATGACATTCAGTGAGCCTTTTGGGGTAACCGAAGGGTACCGAGAGCCTGCTACATTGAGGCAGTTATCAGGAGCAACCGAGCAATGGTTGAATGGCAACCCTGATGCGATTTATGGTTTAGAAAACGAGTTCCTGAATCCTGATATTGTCAGAGACACCAGACAGGATGAACATGGTTTTCGACCCAGCTTTATTATGGCAACTGAAGTTAGTGAGGCAGAATGAGCAACCTTGGCCGCCTTGAAAAAATCGAACTCCGCGATATCTGGAAAACTGAAGATCGCGATTTTACCCCGTGGCTGGCGCAACCTGATAATATGGCAGTGCTTGCCGATACCCTGGGTATTGAGCTTGAAGTTGAGGCAGAAGAAAAGGATGTTGGGCCTTTCCGCGCAGACATTTTGTGTAAGGATGTCGATGATAGCAGTTGGGTATTGATTGAAAATCAGCTTGAGCGAACAGATCACACGCATCTTGGGCAATTGCTGACCTATGCCGCCGGGTTGCAGGCGGTGACCATAGTCTGGATTGCTTCACGTTTTACTGATGAGCATCGGGCAGCTCTTGATTGGCTCAACAGTGCCACCGATGATTCTCGGCGTTTCTTCGGGCTGGAAGTTGAGCTTTGGCGCATAGGTGACAGTCCGGCGGCACCAAAATTCAATATTGTTTCCAAGCCAAATGAATGGTCGCGATCGGTAGGGGCTGCCAGGAAAAACATAGAGACTGAAGCGCTGACAGAAAACAGGCAACTTCAATTGGCTTTCTGGCAGGAATTTGTTCCTGAACTGGAGGCAAAGAGTTCACTTCGAGGTCGAAAACCGTCACCTAAACATTGGATGAATTTTTCCATTGGAAGGTCTGGTTTTGCATTGGGAGCAACTATCAACTCCCGAGACAATCGAATTGGCGTTGAACTCTATCTTGGCATGGAAGATGCGATTGGATATTTTCAGGCTTTGAAAGAGGATTGTGAAGAGATAGAAAAATCATTAGGTTTTTCTCCAACCTGGCAAGAGTTGCCGAATAAAAATGCCTGCAGAATTGTGCGATATTTAGATAATGTTGCCCCATTGGAAAAAGATAGATGGCCGGAATACCGAAATTGGATGATTGAGCAACTCGACATTTTTGATCGAGTATTCCGCCAACGGATCAAAGGCCTTGATCCTGATGAATATATAGGCGCTGAGATTCAGTAATTGGGTATTCGATGACGGGTTTTTCAGAAGATCATGTTGAGCAGGCGGGTATTGAGACGCTGAAAAGTCTTGGCTGGACTTATTTTCATGGCTCCAGCATTGCACCCGATGGCTCTTCGCCACAGCGGCCCTCATATGGTGATGCGGTGCTGATCAGGCGGCTTGAGGTGTGGGTTGGCCAGATTAACCCGTCGGTGCCTGAAGATGCCCGTTCAGAGGCGATCCGGCAGGTTTTAAACAGCGAAACACCCTCGCTGGTGGAAGAAAACCGGCGCATACACAAGCTGATTGTTGATGGCGTTGATGTGGAGTATCGCAGCCCGGATGGGCGCATCGTCGGTGACAAGGTGTGGCTGATTGATTTTGATAATATAGATGCCAATGACTGGCTGGTGGTCAACCAGTTTACTATCATTGAGGGGCGTAACAATCGTCGACCTGATCTGGTGCTGTTTATCAACGGTTTGCCGCTGGCTGTGCTTGAATTAAAAAACCCCGGTGATGAAAACGCCACCCTGACTTCTGCCTTTAACCAGTTGCAAACCTACAAGGAGCAGGTGCCGACCTTGTTTCGCACCAATGCGGTGATGGTGAGTTCTGATGGTATCAAGGCGCGGATCGGCTCGCTGACGGCCAATGAAGAACGTTTTATGCCATGGCGCACGGTAGACGGGGAGAGCTATGATCCACCCGGTACACCGGAGCTGGACACTTTGTTGGGCGGGGTATTTGACAGGAAAAATTTTCTAAAGCTCATTCGTGATTTCACTGTTTTTGGTGATAAAGGCGAAGGGCCGTTCAAGATCATTGCAGGCTATCACCAATTTCACGGCGCACAAAAGGCCCTGGCTGAAACCATAGATGCCTGTGGTCCGCAGGGCGACCGCAAAATCGGAGTGATTTGGCATACGCAGGGGTCGGGCAAAAGCTTTTTAATGGCATTTTTTGCCGGCCTAGCGGTACAATCAAAAGAACTGGAAAATCCGACACTGGTTATTTTGACCGACAGGAATGACCTTGATGAGCAGCTACATGAAACCTTCAGTCTTTGTCGCGATCTGATCCGGCAGAAACCTGAGCAGGCAGACAGCCGGGATGATTTGAAAACATTGCTGGCGCGTTCAGCGGGTGGGGTGATCTTTACGACCCTGCAAAAGTTTTCACCGGCAAGTGGCGAGGACAGTTTTCCGCTTCTGACTAACAGGCGCAATGTTATTGTTATCGCCGATGAAGCCCACCGCAGCCAGTATGGCCTTGAAGCGAAGTTTGACACCAAAACCGGCATCAAGCGCTATGGTTATGCCTATTATATCCGCCAGGCACTACCCAATGCTTCATTCATTGGCTTTACCGGAACCCCGGTTGAGGGAAGCGACAAGAATACACCGGCAATCTTTGGCGATTACATAGACATTTATGATATTTCACGCGCCGTGGAAGACTGCGCAACCGTGCCGATTTATTATGAAAGCCGGTTGGCACGGATTGAGCTTGATGAAGATGAGAAACCGGTTATCGATGCCGAGATTGAAGCACTGGTTGAAGATGATACGTTGAGTGAGGCTGAAAAGCTTAAAGCCAAATGGTCGACTGTTGAAGCACTGATTGGTTCTGAGAAACGGCTAAAGCTGATAGCGCGTGACATGGTGGAACATCTGGAAAAACGACTGGAAGCGCTGGATGGCAAGGCGATGGCGGTTTGTATGTCTCGCCGGATTTGCGTGCAGCTTTATGATCAAATTATTGCGCTTCGCCCGGATTGGCATTCGGATAGGGATGATGAAGGCATGGTCAAAATTGTTATGACCGGGGCCGCTTCTGATCCGCTGGACTGGCAACAGCATATTGGCAATAAACGCCGCCGTGATGAACTGGCCAAACGCGCCCGCGACCCCGATGACCCGCTCAAGCTGGTTCTGGTGCGTGATATGTGGCTGACGGGGTTTGATGCACCCTGTATGAACACAATGTATGTCGACAAACCCATGCGCGGCCACGGGCTGATGCAGGCAATTGCCCGGGTCAACCGGGTGTTTCGCGATAAACCGGGCGGGTTGATAGTCGATTATGTGGGTATTGCCCAAAATCTGAAAGATGCGCTGGCTGAATACAGTCCATCTGATCGCGACAAAACCGGTATTGATACTGAGCGGGCGATTGCGGTGCTGCAGGAATGTTACGAAAAGGTGCGGGTTATCTTTCACGGGTTTGACTATACAACCGGATTATCAGGAGCACCACAACAACGCCTCGCTACACTGGGCGGTGCGATTGACTGGATTTTGAAATGGCAGGAATCAGAAGCTGCAAAAACATCCTCCAGTGAAGAAAAGAAACAGGCGCACAGGGCTTATCAGGATATGGTTATTGCTCTGACAAAGGCTATTGCTCTTGCTTCTGCAAGCGAGGTGGCGGCAGAAATTCGTGATGATGTCGGGTTTTTTCAGGCGGTCAAAGCTTCGATAGCAAAAACGACCGCATCCGGCCAGATTGGCCTGGCTGATCGTGCGTTTGCGGTGCAACAGCTTATCGATCGTGCTGTGGCTTCGGCTGAAATTGTTGATATCATTAAGAGTGCCGGAATCGAGACACCGGATATTTCCATTCTGTCAGATGAGTTTCTGGCTGAAATCCAGAATATGGAACATAAAAACCTTGCACTTGAAGCCTTGAAAAAGCTGATCAATGGCGAAATACGAAGTCGGGAAAAAACCAATCTGGTTGAAAGCAAGAAGTTTTCCAACCGGCTTGAGGATGCTGTGGCGCGCTATCATGCCAATGCCATTTCCGCTGTTGAGATGATTCAGGAATTGATTGTCATTGCCAAAGACATTAAAAGCTCGCGTTTGCGTGGTGAAGAGCAAGGGCTCTCGCAGGAAGAAATCGCTTTTTACGATGCATTGGCGTTGAACGATACAGCGATTGAAGCCATGGGTAGCGAAAAGCTGCGGGTTATTGCGCATGAGCTTGTGAAAAACCTGCAATCGAATGTTTCAGTAGATTGGCACAAACGCGAAAGTGCGCGTGCCAGAATGCGCATCCTGGTTAAACGCATTCTGAAAAAATACGGATATCCACCCGATCTCGCAGAAGATGCCGTGCAAACAGTTCTGGGGCAGGCCGAATTACTCCTGCGAGATATTGCCGGGGGGTAGCTGGTGGTTACTATGTGGTTACTTTTAGAATTTTAGAAAGTTTGCAATTCACGCAACCCATTGAAATTACTGGCGCACCCGACAGAATTCGAATCTGTGACCTCTGCCTTCGGAGGGGTGCATTCCGGTATTTCTCAATGTTTCTGGAGTTGGCTGTGGTTTCTTATTT
>JAAENI010000884.1 GCA_024224595.1 Hyphomicrobiales bacterium | reverse complement strand
CCATGGACGCCTCCTGTTAATAGAATCGTTGTTAACGCTTCCATTATGGCTCATTTAGAAGCCGGTCGGGGCGTCCATACCATTACCGTATTTTATCTCGCTCCAGATGAAATATTTTCCACCAAATCTGGTTTCAGGCCCTAATCATCTTTAACCCGGTAAACACCGTCATCATCTTTTTCCAGCGGTTGAACTTTGCCTGCCCCGCCATTTTCCTCTTCCGCATCGCGCAATTGGGCACGGGCGCGTATCAGCTCTCTTTTGATAGCTCTATACCCATACCATAAGGCGGCAGCAGCCAGGATCAATATGATTAGTTTGGGCAAATTAAACATCTCTCATTCTCTGGATCAGCATTTGGCTATACGGTATAAAGAAACTTAAGTCAGGACAAGAAATTACGCATCCGATTACAAACCAAATCTCGACCATGCGAATCGTTCTTCAATTTTGTCTATTCCTCTGTCAACAAGATCAGCACCAAGGCTGTTGGTACCGATGATATCGCCCAATTGCGAGTTGATACCAACGCTGGAACTTCGGCCAAACAGGCTCTTTTTTGGTTGTATCAGCGCGATCTCAACCTTTTCTCCAAATCGTTCCTTCAAAACAGTTCCCAAATGACCCAGACCATCAATCAGACCAAGATTTTTAGACGATGGGCCCGTCCAGAACCGGCCGGTAAACATATCTTCATCTTCTACCAGTTTTTCACCGCGTGAACTTTTCACCATTGAAATAAATACGTCGTGAATTTCCAGTTGTAGTTTTTTCAGGTATTCGACATCTTTTTCATTTTCTGGTTGAAATGGATCAAGTGATACCTTGTTTTTCCCTGCCGTATAAACACGGCGTTCCACTCCGATTTTTTCAATTGCCTTGTTAAACCCAAAACTTGCAGACACAACACCAATTGATCCGATGATCGAAGTTTCATCTGCAAATATTTCATCACCCGCCAGCGAAATCATGTAGCCGCCAGAGGCTGCTACATCTTCAACAAACACCAGCACCTTTTTTTCGTGCTTGTCGGCCAGTTCGCGAATGCGTGTGTATATAAGGCGTGATTGTACCGGTGAACCACCTGGAGAATTCACCGCCAGAGCCACTGCCGGACTGTGTTTCATGGTAAATGCTTTTTCCAGCATTGGCGCTACATTGGCCAAATTTAGATTCCTGGAAAGTGGCGAATTGCTGGCGGCGATCACACCGCCCAGCCTTACTACAGGAATGGTGGTTGTTTTTTTGCGCAAGGGTGCCGGGATTAAATTACGAAGT
This sequence comes from Hyphomicrobiales bacterium, assembly GCA_024224595.1. Lineage (GTDB taxonomy): Bacteria > Pseudomonadota > Alphaproteobacteria > Rhizobiales > Rhizobiaceae > JAAEMP01. The sequence continues at coordinate 2,649 of JAAENI010000884.1, read as the reverse complement.
TTCATTTGCCTATCAATTCCTGTCTGAATACACTGTCCTTCAAATGGTCAGAAACGCAGGATTTTCAAGTGGTTTCAGACAATAAACTTCGTTGTGCTCATGCTCGGATATTATTGACAAAATAATCAAAAGCCATGAAACAGGAAATCGTCACCTGACAAAACTGCAGCAGCTTTAGGGGTAAAGCTGCCATCCTCGTTATGAATTACTACTGGCGGGACAAATGTCACGGGTGCTCTCGATCCTTTGACAGCGCGCGTGAGAAGTAATTTGGCTGGCTTATCTGCCTTGGGATGAACAGGCATAATTTGAAGACCACCAAAACGCCCCTGGGTCGCTGCAATAATCTGACCGATTGATTGAGACCAGTATATCATGGTTAGCATGCCGCCTGGTTTGAGAATGCAGGTTGCAGTGCGCATCCATGCATCCAGACCACCAAAGCCCATCATATGGGCATCAGCTTTTGTCTTATCGCTGCTTGTTCTGTTCGTCGCTGCATCAAGATAGGGCGGATTCATCATGACATTTCCGAAACTGCTGGCGAGCAATCCGGCTTTTTGGCGCTTTGAGCCGGTCAAAGTTACATCCGCCTCCAATACCTTTATTCTTGTTGCAAGTGCACTGTTTTTTGCAAGGGTAGAAGACTGGGATGCTAAATCTGCCATCAAGGGGTTGTTCTCAACCAACAGAACTCTCAGTTTTGGCCGCAACGCAATTGCCGCAATCCCCGCAACACCTGATCCGGAACCAAGGTCCGCCAGATTGCCAGCGCTGTCAGCTGGAAGTGATGCCGCCAGCAATATGGCATCCAGACCTGATCTGTGGCCTTCATCGGAGGGTTGCAAAATTTCAATTTTGCCGTTCAAAAACCTGTCTCGGGTGGTGTTCTGTTTAGTTTTCGTGGCGGCTGGATTTGTCATTGTTCAAGTTCAATGCCTATTTCTGCATCAATCAGGATGCGCCTGGCTTGATCGTAATCATCATTTCCAGTCACAATTCTTCGAGGTAATATACCAATCGAACCTTCCAAAACACTCATATTCTGATCAAGCACGATATATTCAATCGATTGTTCTTTTAGCAGGGCTTCTATCAATGTGATCAATACCATATCATTTGTGCGAACCAGTTCTTTCAATTATTTTCTCCTGCAATTTTCGGATAATAACAGGCCCTGACCATGCCGGAATAATATCATAAGGGGTTCTGGGTAATCTACTTCCTCAGCCTAAGAGTCTGTTCAACAATTCCTGACGGCTTTGACGTAGATGAATTTCGGCCTCTTTTCTTGAAGAATTTTCCTGAAATGACCAGTCATTCGGCGTCAAATTCTTCAAGAAAGTAGCTCGAAATTCATCTACGTCAAAGCCGTCAGGAATTATTGAACAGACTCTAATCAGCAAACGATATCACAATCGAATAAAATTGACGTGAACAAAGTAAAAATAGTCTGTTTGATGGCACCAAAAGCACTTGTGAGCAATCTGTCACTTGTGTCAAGAGAGGGGCGCGACTATGTTCGTGGTGACCAAAATGGTAATATTGCTCTCGGGGGTCTGAATGTCTGGTGTAGTTGTCCCAATTAACAAGGCTGGTTCGCGTGAAAGCGCTTCGCAGAATAATTCCGCAGCCGTTCACTCGGTGCAATCGCTTGTCGAATTGGTCAGGGGTGATATGGAAAAGGTCAATCAGCTCATTTTGTCAAAGACCGGTTCACAAGTCACAATGATCCCACAGGTGGCAAATCATCTGATCGACTCAGGTGGTAAACGTCTTCGTCCAATGCTAACAATTGCCACTGCTCAAATGTCCGGTTACAAGGGCAGTCACCATGTTACGCTGGCAGCCAGTGTTGAGTTCATGCATACGGCCACGCTTTTGCATGATGATGTCGTCGATAATAGTGATATGCGTCGCGGTAAGCTTGCCGCCAGGCTGGTTTGGGGAAACGAGGCGAGCGTTCTGGTAGGAGATTTTCTGTTAGGACAGGCATTTCGCATGATGGTGGACACCGGGTCAATGGGTGCTCTGGATGTATTATCACATGCAGCAACCATTATTGCTGAAGGCGAGGTAATGCAGCTTTCGACTGCAAAAAACCTTGAAACGACTGAGGATGAGTATTTGACCGTGATACGGTCAAAAACAGCGGCCCTGTTTGGTGCTGCCTGTGAAGTTGGCCCAATAATTGCTGAACGGGAACCGGAAATCATTAGTGCATTTCGCTCTTATGGTGCGAATTTGGGGATTGCCTTTCAACTGGTTGATGATGCCCTGGATTTTGGCGGTACCTCGGCGATATTGGGGAAGAATGTTGGCGATGATTTGCGCGAAGGAAAAGTAACGCTGCCAATATTGCTGGCTTATAGAAGAGGAACAGATGATGAGCGAAAATTTTGGAAACAGGCAATCGAAGAAGGCAAAAGTGATGATACGGCACTAAAACGCGCCATGAAGTTGCTGGTCGATCACAATGCACTTGCCGACACCATCGCCCGCGCAGTTCACTATGGAAAAATTGCACGCGATGCCCTGGCTCCTCTTCCCGCCGGAAAACATAAAGATGCGCTACTGGAAGTGATTGAGTTCTGTATTGAGCGGGGTCTGTGAACTCTTAGAGCCTGAACGGAAACACCTGGCGGCTTT
>JAAENI010000883.1 GCA_024224595.1 Hyphomicrobiales bacterium | reverse complement strand
TTTTACTTTAGACATGTTTTTGTAATCCTGTGTCGACAGCGAAAAATAGGCGCTGAACTGATTGGAACATTTACTATTAGCGCTCGCCCCTAGCGAGTGCCAGCAGGGGTGAGATAAGGATGCCATCCAACTCTGTCAAGAAAATTCAAACAATTTAGCGGAAGTATCTGGCAGGCGCTCCTGCGTTGATATTTTGATTTAGTGATCATCAAATTGCCTGAATATGCTTAACGGATGGTATTCAAATGAAGCCAGATATGACCGTTGGCTGACAGCGATCCTATTGGTAGAGCACCTTGTCGGCACGCCCACCATTGACCATGTATTCGGTCAACCAATTGAAATAAAACACCAAATATCATCTATTAAACACCGGAAAACCTTACGGCGGGGGTCGTCATTAACTCCGAACGATTTACCCGAACTCTCATCAGTAATTCATAAAATTTGAATGATTGATGAAATCCGATGTCAATGGATAGCTCTTACATTAAAGCGAGTGAAATTTCGGGTGAATTGCGCCTGAGTTTAATGTTTTGGAGTCTGAAATGCTTAGAAGTTTTCTTAAAGACAAGCGCGGCAACCTCGCATTGACATCGGCTATCGCCCTATTACCAATGATGGTCGCAGTTGCAGCTGCGGTTGACTATTCGCAGATCAGCCGTCATCACGCCAGTTTGCAGCAGGCGCTAGACGCCGCTGCTTTGGCAACCGGTAAAAAACTCGGCAATTTTCAGACGCCTGAGCAACTGGCGCTGTATTCAGAGAAGTTTTTCTATTCAAACATTGGCAATATTGATCCGGCAGCCGTATCATTTGTCTTTGACGATACCAATCAGACGGACGGCAGTACGATGCTGTTGAAGGCGCAATACACCTATCCATTGGTGTTTGGCGGGTTCCTCACTTCCGATACCCACGTATTGAAAGCTGAATCGCTTGTTAAGGCCGGTAACGATAAACTTGAAATCGCACTGATACTCGATAATTCCGGTTCAATGCGCCACAATGCGCGAATCGAAACTGCCAAAACTGCAGCGGTCAATCTGGTGAATCAATTGCACACAGCAATGGCTGCCAGTAACCATGCTGAGCCAGTCAAATTTTCTCTGGTACCGTTTGCCGGCCATGTTAATGTCGGGGCAGGCAACCAAAATGCGTCCTGGATGGATACAACCGGCGCTTCCCCCATTCATCATGAAAACCTGAATTGGGCAGAAAATCCTTTGGCCACCTATCAGGGTGATGGCACATGGACCAATGCTGCGGGCGAGTTTCTGACCAGATTTACCCTGTTTGATGACATGGATCGCGATGGCTCAGGTGCCCCGATGGCCTGGAAAGGTTGCGTTGAATCGCGCCCCTATCCCTATTTCACCAATGATGAACCAGCTAAACTTAGCGACCCGGAAACTCTTTATATTCCGGTATTCGCACCGGATGAACCGGATGACTATGACGGTCAGCGAGAGCAGATTACTCAGGAGGTCATCGTACCAGGTGAAACCACCGGTCAGTTATATTGTGTAGAAATTGAGCGCTCCCAAAATAAATGCCGCAGGTGGAACGACGGTGAAGATACCAACATTCATTCAACTGGTGT
>JAAENI010000882.1 GCA_024224595.1 Hyphomicrobiales bacterium | reverse complement strand
CTGCCTCTCAATTACTATTCCCAGCGGCGGCAATGCGGACAGATTTCCGTTTATAAAATGTTCGACTGTTTAGCCCGCGACATGCATCACCTCGACACTTTGTGCCAAAAGGCGACATTCCAACACGCTGAGTTGGTATTGAAAAGGTAATTTCATCACATGTCTTTTTATTATGAAGTGTTGCATTTTTGCACTAGTTCACATCAGTGAAATATGGAAAAGTGATTATGGAAAGTAATTATGGGGTTTTTGGGGTGATTCTCAATCCTGTTTTACGCATCCAATAACATTAATAAAGTTAGGCACGTCATGAAAAATGTATTTGTAATAGCACTGGTTTTAGCGGCCATGTTCTCTCTCTCTGGCTGCGAAAGCATTGGCAAGGGTAAGGCTCCTCCTCCGATTGTAACCAACGGCTAATTTTGACTTTCAAAAAGGGGATACGAATGTTTCCCCTTTTTGTTCTTTTGTGCGTTGAAATTGATTGATGGATTTTTATCCTATGGTTTGGGTTTTGCGATTCAAATTTGTTGTACTCTGCCTCGTTTCCTTATTGTTGGGCGGTTGCTCGTCGACGATTAAAAAGTATGATTCGACATTCACATCAATGATACCGAAATCAAGTGCGGGTCAGATGCATGCGCTGTCAGTTAAAGCCGAAAATGTTCCAATTCGGGTAAAACCAAAATCAAGAAGAAATAAGCCCTATTTTATTGAGTTTAGAGCACGCAGTGCCCTGACCTATGGACACGCCAGCGTAGTGTTTGGACTACTGGACCGAAATGGTAGAGTTCCAACCAACAATAAAGGCGTGCTGCGTCCAAGCATGGTTGAGATATCTGGCCTGCACCCAGCAACCCCAAGCAGCTTACCCTGGAGCGTTGGCCACGTAGTACCCGTGCCATCGGAAACAGGACCCAGTGATGGTGACTTTGAGGATATGTATGTCACCGCCCGCTACCGTGTTAATCTAACGAAAAATGAATTTCGCAAGGTTGTAGCCATTGTAAACAAACACAAACTACGCAGCACAATGTGGTATGCTCCGGTATTCGATTTAAATTGCCTGGGTTATATCAGCTCTATCGCCAGAGATATGAATCTCAAAGTTCCCAAATTTCCAGAATTGCCCAAGGAATATGTAAACAGTCTCAAGGCACTTAATAGCTAGCGAAGATTCGATTCCTTGCTCTCACAGAATATTTCACTTTACGAATATTGTAGCTTATGGGGCCCGCAAACTTTTCAGATACATTTTTATAGCAAAAGAACCGGGATAATCATAAGACAAGTGTTTCTATGAAGTCTGAAGTTACCATTGCCCGCAATTGGGAGCACTATCAATCCAAATACAGTGTTAGAAACAAGGAAAGCGGGGATGCAAATGCATCGACAATTAAAGCCATACCTGGGCTATGTTCTGTTTGCCCTCGTCATGCTGTTTCAGTTCCCGGCGCAAGCGACTATCCGCATTGTAGCGTTTGGTGACAGCAATACGGCCGGTTTCGGTGTGGCGGCCACAAGCAAATATCCTGCAAAGCTTGAGCGAGCCCTGCGAGCACGCGGCTACGACGTTGTCGTCAGGAATAGCGGCATCAACGGGAACACGACAGCTAGAGGCCTAAGACGACTCAATTCGGCCGTGCCGCAGGGGACAGCAATCGCTATCGTTTTTTTTGGCCGCAACGATGTTCGCTTCGGTGTGCCAGCCTCAAGAATGCGCAGCAATCTTGACGCCATCGTCGGGCGTCTGCGATCTCGCGGGGTTGTTGTCATCCTGTGCGGGTTCTATCCGTTCAGCTTCGCCAATATTGCTGCAAGGCATGGCGCAATCTACGCTGGCGACTTTTTTGCTGGCATTGCCGTGAAAGGGGTGAAAGAGAAACGATATGCCCTGCGTGATTTCGTCCCCCATTTGAACGCCGCTGGTTACAACGTTGTGGTGAGTCACCTCCGACCGCTAGTCGAGCGGGCAATCCAACTCGTTGGACGTAGATAGCCGTTGGGACAACCACTCTGGGCAGTAGCCGTAATCCATGTCATGTCACTTAACCTCGTCAGGCCGCATCAATTTATGAAACCACCCACCGGTACCCGAATCTATCATCAGGATGGACCAAAGGCCAATTATGCACTAACATTCATACCGGACCAAACAATGGGGCTGATCATTATTACAACAGGCGTCAAAACATCTGTTATTGTGATATTTTTCGATTAACACGGAATCAACTGGAGTAAATGAATGGTGCGTTTTTTCAAATCACTGACAGCAATGACAACTTGCCTTATCATATTGGTGGCAACGGCGGGTTCGCCCGCAGCTCGTACTGTCGTTTCCTATAAGGGAATAGCCAGGGGTGCCATTATCATAAAAACCTCCCAACGCCGCCTTTATTTAGGATTGGGAAATGGCAAGGCAGTCAAATATCCGGTCGGAGTCGGTCGGATGAGCAAGCAATGGACAGGGCAAAAATGGATACACAGCAAGCGCATTAAACCAGCCTGGAGCCCCACTGCACAAATATTGCGTGACAAACCAGGAATAACCAGAGTGATTCCTGGTGGCACGTCTAAAAATCCGATGGGTGCTGCCGCTCTAATTCTTTCCGGTAGCGGTCAATACGCCATTCACGGCACCAATAATCCAGGCTCTATTGGTCGATTTGTCTCCTATGGCTGCATACGGATGTATAATGCGGATATTAGAGATCTCTATTCCCGTGTCCGTATTGGTACGAAAGTGACAGTGATAAAGTAAGTGGGTGCGGTGTCCAGGCTCGCTTCCTTGCGTAGGTTGGATCAAACGGAACTTTTTAGCAATTGCGCACAGGAGCACCAACGTCAAATTTCAAGTGCATTCATAAAAATGGCTGCTAGACCGCTTCCCCAGTAGGTTAGTCTGTAAAGAATTAAACCTACAAAACAATAGGAGCAGCATCCCATGGCAACTAAAAAGAACAACGATACATCCAAACTGGCAACTGCCGGCATGGATAGAAGCTCAATGTGAATTACTAGCAGGCTGTCGGACTTGAGCAATTATTGAGAACAGAACTGGAATTGAGGTCGATATTTCGATCATTTGAGGCGAATATCGGGAATATTTAACGAAAATGAGCGAAAAATCGGACCAATATCCAGTTTTGTTAACAGTG
>JAAENI010000881.1 GCA_024224595.1 Hyphomicrobiales bacterium | reverse complement strand
GCATCGTAACCATCAGACATCGGGCGTTACTGCAAAAAGATCTGATACCGCTGGCGGAGGCGGTGCGAATTCTACCCGAAGATACCCGCAGCCTGTCACGGCAAATTCAAGCCCTGCCGCACCAGCAGCAAAACGCCCTGCTGCCCAGGGCACTGCTGGCGGCGCTGCACCGGTTCAGTACCACCCGGAACATACAGGATGCCGCCGGTGCCACCCACGCCTATTGTGCCGCCGAAGCCGAACGTCTGGAATCCGATCTCTCCATGATCCGCTACATCGCCTGGGCGATTCCTTCGGTGGGGTTTATCGGCACCGTGCGGGGCATCGGGCAAGCCCTTGGACAGGCCCACAAAGCGATTGAAGGAGATATCTTCGATGTCACCACAAGTTTGGGCGTGGCCTTTAATTCAACCCTGATCGCCCTGTTAATCAGTATTGTACTGATGTTTCTCTTGCATCAATTGCAATCGCTTCAAGAACACTATGTGATGGACACCGAGGCGTATTGCGAGGAAAAGCTGACAAGGCATCTGCATACACAGTGAAACGGATTTGGGATTTGGGAATGTGGATTGCGGATTTTAAGGTAAAGAACATACAGCAGAGAGTTTAGGCCCTTATCGCGGTTTTTTTGACAACATGTTGTAAGGAACGTTTGGTTTCAGGTGTCAGTGATACAAAATTTCAAATAACAAAACACAAATACCAAACAAATCACAATGACTGAAATTCAAAACTCCAGACCTGTTTCGGTCATTGAATATTGAAATTTGTTATTTATTTGTAATTTGGTGCTTGAAATTTGTTAT
>JAAENI010000880.1 GCA_024224595.1 Hyphomicrobiales bacterium | reverse complement strand
TTTTTGTGGGAGCGAGCCGCCCTAACGCCGCCCATCACACGATTGCGGGCCAGCAAGATTACTTTCGATGCCAAAGTGGCACCGCAGGCGCAACCAATTTCTAAAAAGCGAAAGGTAGCAATTCGTGTGCATGGGCATTGTTAGCGGGTAGGCAGTTGGCAAACAAAACTCTGCAAAATTACAAACCTGCTTCACTTTAGCACAAAAACCAGAAAAACTCAACACAAAAATTGGCACACGATTGCAGAGGAATTGGAAGTACGGTTTCCAACAAAAGCATACACAATCGTGTGCCAGGTGTGTTTAGCGTTAGATCATTAAACTGAATTTTTGAGTATGTCTTTTAGGGTAAGCTACCATTGCCAATGGATGTAAGAAAATCATCCATTGTTCGGTTGAATTTTTCTGGTTTATCCAGTTGTAACCAGTGTCCCGTCCCTGTTATCATCTTGTGCGGGAGGTCGGATACAAGTTTGTGTAAGCTAAACGGAGTTTCGTTAAGCGATGTGATGACCGACAACTTTGGACCATCGTATCGTTCCACCGCCGGCACAGGATTGTATTTGAAAAGCTCTTTGGAAACACCGACAACTGTTGCTTTTGATGTATCACGTAAATCCTGCATAACTTTCGCCTCCGTTGTCTCAGCCGACCCGGTCAAGATTTGACCCCAGTATCCTTCAACAACGCTTGAGTAGGCTTCAGACTCCAAAGCACCAAGATATTGTTGTACTTCTTCAACCGGCATTTGGGTCGAGTCACCGGACGGGTCCACCAGAAGCAATCCGGCCACTCGTTGAGGATAGGCGCCTGCATAAGCCACAGCAACGCTGCCCCCCATACTATGGCCTACCAGGATAAATCTTTGGATACCCAATTGATCGATAACCATCTGAATATCTTGAGCCATCGAGTCAATAGCGTAATCACCATTTTCAGGCGGTAACGACTGACCGTGTCCCCGAAGGTCAAGGGCGACAGCTCGTCGCGTTGTTCGAACGTGGCCGAGTTGTGCGGACCACTGCTGTGTATTTCCGGCCAGTGAGTGAACAAAAACCACCGGTACAGAACCGGCTCCGCCATCATCAACAAAAATATTGGATGTTTTCTTCGACATAGTTTGTTCTCCTTTGTTTATCATAATTCTAATCTCTAGTTGAGTACCCTCATTATACCAGCAATGACTGACATCTAGTGTCAGTCATTATTTGTGCTATAATTCAATGATAACCTTTGAATTTGGAGGAACAATGCGCGCAGACCGACTTTTGTCATTAATGATGTTGTTACAAACGCGAAGACAAATGACGGCGAAAGAATTAGCCGATGAGTTGGAAGTATCAAAACGGACGATTTATCGTGATATTGATGCCTTAAGTGTAGCCGGAGTGCCGGTCTATGCCAATGGAGGACCTGGCGGCGGCTACGCCCTGCTGGATAGTTATCGCACGACCCTGACCGGATTGAATAAAGATGAGATTCGGGCACTTTTTATGCTGACCATCCCCGGTCCTATATCAGATTTGGGTGTGAACCAGCAGCTTAAAGCCGCTATTCTTAAATTGACCAGTTCGTTTGCGGGTGATCATCATGAACATTCCGATTACCTTCGTCAACGTTTGCATTTGGATGCGGCGAGCTGGTTTCAAACAGATGAGCCAGTGCTTCATCTGAAAACCGTCCAAGAGGCAGCATGGCAAGATCGCCAATTGGTTCTTTCGTACCGCCGACGCAACGGCACGGTGAGTGAACGAACCATTTCACCGTATGGATTGGTAGCCAAAGCAAGTATTTGGTATTTGGTTGCTGCCACTGACAAGGGGATGCGAGTGTATCGGGTATCGCGGATTGAATCTGTGCAAATGACCCAGACGTATTTTGTCCGACCCCAAGATTTTGATTTGGCCAAGTTCTGGGCAGATTGGGTGATCGGTTACAAGGCCAGTTTGCCCAAATATCCGGTGACCCTACGTATTGGGCCAGACTTGATTCCTGTTTTGCCCTATATTTT
>JAAENI010000879.1 GCA_024224595.1 Hyphomicrobiales bacterium | reverse complement strand
CGCCGTTTTAAATCTTGCTGCTCGTGCCGGGGTTAGATATAGCCTCGAAAATCCAGCTGTTTATGTGCAAACCAATTCGCTTGGGAATTTAAACCTATTGGAGGCGATGCGTCGTACGCACGTGCGAAAATACGTGCTGGCTTCGACTTCGTCTTTGTATGCCGGACAGGAACCTCCCTTTACGGAAGATCTATCGGGAATTTATCCATTATCGCCTTACGCGGCCTCAAAGAAATCGGCCGAGTTGATGGCGTATTCTTACCATCACCTTTATGGGATAGATGTCTCGGTGTGCCGGTACTTTACGGTCTACGGTCCAGGAAGCCGTCCCGACATGGCTGTTTTTCGATTCACTAAGTGGATTGACGAAGGCACGCCTATTGAACTGTTTGGCGATGGCACTCAGGCCCGTGATTTTACTTATGTTGACGATATTGCGCGTGGCACAATTGCGTCAGTTCGTGATGTCGGCTACGAGATTATTAATTTGGGGCGCGGAAATAAGCCAGTCTCGATCAACGAGTTGATTGAGACACTCGAGCAGATTCTCGGGAAGAAAGCGATCGTTGAGCACCGGCAGTTTCACGATGCAGATATGAAAACAACCTGGGCAGACATTTCAAAAGCAAATCGCCTCCTCCAGTGGCAGCCAAAGGTCAGTTTGGATGAAGGGCTTAATCAATGTGTAAAATGGCACCGTGAACACCAGCCCTGGTCCGGTAATATCCTATTGCCCTAATAATGCGGGCATTAAGGCCACATGACTAATGTTTTGGTGAGTATTTTGGGTTGGTTATCCAAAAGTAACGATCTAAACTATCTTATTGCTCCTCATCCAAACTTTCGAAAATGTCGAAATTGCCATTAACCTCATGTGCTGATATCGCGTGCATGTCGGCCATTTCAAATTCGCCGTTGCTGGCTTTTTTTCTGAATTTATTGAATCAGTTTTTCTTGATTGACCAACATGACTTCAATTGAAGCACCAACCCAACCGCAATCCACAACTCAGTCCGCAAAAAGTGACTGGCTTAAAATTTTATTGCCGTATGGGCTCGCGATTTTAGTCCAGATACCGATGCTGATGCTTTATTTTCGGCAGCTTTGGAGTCGCCCGCATTATCAGCCTTTTGCTGTGGCAATTCTTGCTGCAGTTGGGCTGGCTCTTTATCGCTGGCCGTTTGAGGCAAAACGCCCATTTCACAAAAGCCTAGCAAGTGATGTGCTTTTGGTGATGGGGCTAGGCATGGCATTCTTGGGAATGCTGTTTGTTGAACCCTGGTTTGCTGCCTTTAGCGCGATCTTATTGACGACAAGCCTTTTTGCCAGGACGCTCGACAAAGAAACGCTGGCATCTTTATGGCCCTGCTCTTTACCGCTCTACGTTTATTTGATGCTGCCGGCAGGAATGGACGTTCGATTAATTACCAAGCTGCAACAATATAGCGCAGTCCATACCAGCAAACTCCTCGATTTAGCTGGACTTGGACATCACATGACCGGAACGGTAATCCAGATTCCGGGCATGAAGGATTATGGGATTGAGAGAGCTTGCAGCGGAATTCAATCTTTCTTTACCTTGCTGTTGGTCGCCGTCATTTACATTGTCGCGACACGACGAATTCGGATGCCACGAATCGGTTTAGCATTGCTCACTTTCATCTTCGGACTCGTCTCTTTCGTGGTTTCGTGGAATATGGATTCACCAGTATTTGTGGATGCTTTCGCGCTCTCAGGCGTTGCTTTCGTTCTGTATTCAATTTTAGGCTTCCAGGCGACGGCGCTGCTTGTTTCAGCCGTATTCTGGGCGATATTTATGAATACGCTACGAATCTTAAGCATCCCATTAATAGATCATTTTCTTCAAATTGATCTTTCCGAGGGAATGAGCCACGACTTTTTAGGATACGTCGTTTTGACTCTTGGGATACTGATGATCTTGAGCACCAGCCAGTTCTTAATTTTCTTGTTTGGCCCGGTGGATACTTCCAGCGGCGAAGCAGGTCGTTTTGGTGGATTTTTCACTAAAATTTGGAATGAAACGCTCTCGGGCACGACGAATGACCAAGATGAACTTGATGCAAAAAACAAAATGCGTGCGGCAAACCACCAGCCAGTTGGAGCATTGGGCAAAATATTTATCTGGGCTTCAACTGGATTAATCGCCGCTTTTGGTGTCTTTCAACTGATTGATGTCCAGCGATCCAAAGCACACCCTGATTTGAAAGTTCGTTTTT
>JAAENI010000878.1 GCA_024224595.1 Hyphomicrobiales bacterium | reverse complement strand
CCACCATATTTGGGTGGAAAAAAATTAAGTAAAGAACAAATAATTGATATGGAAATCGCTGGTTTATCAAAAATGAAACAAGTCGATTATATAGGGTGCTGGTTTGTAAAGGCAACGAGATTTTGCATGTCTATAAACTCTCGTTTTGCTTTTGTTTCTACGAGCTCAATTTGCCAAGGTGAACAAGTTCACCTTCTTTGGTCATATATATTTCACAATGGACTTGAGATTTTCTTTGCTTATGACCCTTTCCCGTGGGCAAATAATGCGAAAAATAACGCTGGAGTTGTTTGCACAATAGTTGGTTTGAAAAAAAAGTCAGATCGCGGTTTAAAAAAAATATTTACTGAAGCTCACAATAGGAATGTGAAAAATATCAGCCCGTACCTCGTAGAGGGGGAGTCAGTATTTGTTGTTCCAGTATCAAAACCAATTAACAATTTGCCTGAGATGTGCATGGGAAGTAATCCAGTAGATGGTAAGAATTTGGTTGTTTCCGCTTTTGAATATCAAGAATTGCTACGTGAAAATCCCAGAGCACAACAATACATAAAACGTTACATGGGAGGAAATGACTTCATGTCGAATATGGAAAGGTATTGTTTGTGGATCAAAGATGATTTGATTAATCAAGCTATGGAAATCCATTTTATTGCGGATCGAATTGATAAATGCCGACAGTATAGACTTGGTGCAGGAAGGGATGCGCAAAAGGTGGCGGACAAGCCACATAGATTTTGTTATCGTAAACACCAGGATTCCGATGCAATCATCTTTCCAAAAACTAGTGCAGCTACGCGGACCTACGTTCCAGTAGGCTTCACAGATGAGAATATCATAATAAACGTAGATGCATTTGCTATATATAACCCGGAACCGTATGTTTTGGCACTGTTATCATCAAAAATGCATAATGTTTGGTTGGCTACTACAAGCGGCCGATTGGGGTCAGGTTATCGATATTCAGTCAAACTTTCCTACAATAATTTTCCAACCCCTAACCTCTCAGAAATGCAAAAACAGGCATTTGAAGCTCATACTTGGGAGATCATAACAGCCCGTGAGATGCATATACGAAAAACAATAGCCTGGCTTTATGATCCTAAAACCATGCCCGAGAATTTGCTTGCCGCTCATAAGTCTCTCGATGATACTTTAGAGAAAATTTATATTGGCCGACCGTTCAAGAACGATACCGAGCGGCTGGAACATTTGTTTAAACTATATGCGGAAATGACCGCCGATAAAGATAAGGAGGCGGTCAATGCCTGATTTCGTAAATGTAACCTATGGACAAACCGGTGAGAGCCAAAAACAAAATGATATGGGCATGCGTGCTATGCAGGCACGTGCCTATTCAGAGCGTGGTTCACAATATCTCTTGGTCAAAGCTCCACCAGCATCGGGTAAATCACGCGCTTTGATGTTTATCGGCCTTGATAAATTGCAAAATCAGGGCGTTCGAAAAGTGATTGTCGCCGTGCCGGAGCGTGCAATTGGCGCATCTTTCCAACCTACCAAACTCACGGAATATGGATTTTACCGTGATTGGGAAGTGGAGGGTCAATGGAATCTTTGTGTTGCCGGTGGTGATGCGGGAAAAGTTGGGAAGTTCCTTGCCTTTATGGAAAGCGATGCGCAAGTGCTGGTTTGTACCCATGCCACACTACGTTTTGCTTATGACAAGATTGGCGCGGAGCCTTTTGCCAACTGCCTATTGGCCGTTGATGAATTTCACCATGCTTCAGCTGATGCCGACAATCGCCTAGGCGAGGTAGTACGTGGTTTATTGGATGATGGTCGTACTCATATAGTTGCAATGACCGGCAGTTATTTTCGCGGTGACAGTTTGCCAGTATTGCGGCCTGAGGATGAAGAAAAATTCACCCGTGTTAGCTACACCTATTATGAACAGCTCAACGGTTATTCGTATCTGAAAACCCTTGGCATTGGCTATCATTTTTATCGTGGCCGTTATCTCGATGCTATTATGGATGTTTTCGATCCGGATAAAAAAACCATTATCCATATACCAAACGTCAATGCAGCGGAGAGCACCAAAGAGAAATACGATGAGGTTGACCGGATATTGTCGCATCTAGGAGAATGGCAAGAGGCAGATTCTACAACAGGCCTTCATCTGGTTAAACACCCAAGCGGCAAGATGTTGAAGGTAGCTGACCTTGTCGAGGATGACGCCAAAACCCGCGACTGTGTCATGGAAACCCTGCGTAATATTTCCAGCCCTGATGATGTGGATATTATCATCGCCTTAGGCATGGCCAAGGAAGGCTTTGACTGGCCCTATTGTGAACATGCACTCACTGTTGGTTATCGAGGATCATTGACGGAAATCATTCAGATCATTGGCCGTGCCACACGAGACAGCCCAGATAAACCACATGCGCAATTCACCAACTTGATTGCTGAACCCGATACAAGTGCCGATAACGTCGCAAATGCCGTAAACAACATGCTGAAGGCTATCGCTGCCTCCTTGTTGATGGAGCAGGTTTTAGCGCCGAATTTTAAATTTAAAACACGACCGTCAGATGATGACCTGGAAGGCCATGCTGGGATCGTCGATATTGATTACACTCACAGTGAAACGACTGTTGCGATTAAAGGCTTTAAAGAGCCAAGTACGCCACGCGTGAAGCAAATACTGGAAAGTGATCTTGTCGATTTAACAGTCTCAGTCATGCAGGACGAAAAGGTGTTGAGGGCAGCAATGAACCCCGAGGAAATTGCACCCGAAGTGGTAACTCAGGTATTTATACCGAAGGTGATTGAGAAGAAATATCCAGAATTGACGGAGCAGGAAGTTGAGGAAGTTCGGCAGCATGTTGTTGCCAATGCGACCTTTAAAACATCAAGCGATGGTGGGCTGCCGGAGTTGAATAATAATCTAATCAAGATGGCAGATAAGTTCATCAATGTGCAGGATTTGGATATTGATTTGATCGACAGCATCAATCCCTTCCAACTTGCCTACGAGATTATGTCAAAATCAGTTGATGCGGACGTACTGAAGCGTATTCATGGGGCTATCACCTCAAAAAGGATACAAATGTCCGAGGAAGAGGCAACGGCGTTGTACCCGCGCATCAAGGCCTTTAATCAAACCCACAACAGGGAGCCAAGTCTTGTTGCCCAGGATTTGATGGAAAAACGCATGGCAGAAGCGCTTGAATGGCTGCGCAATAAGAAACGCGAGCGTATGCGCTTGCAGCAATCAGCGTGAGGCGTGCATGGCAAAAATGACGCTTGATGATGTTTTGGCAGATGACGATGTGCTTCTCGATGTGAAGCCTGTCGCACCACCACGAAGCACTGAAGAGCAGCTTGTATTGGATGGCTTTGAGGCAATAAACATCTTTATTGATCATCGTAACCGAAAACCTGGCGAGACGGATAAGCCTTCAGTCTCTGAACGTGGCTTGCAGATTAAACTCGCCGGTTTGTTGAATGACATTACTTTGCGCAATACGCTACAGCCTCATGATAGGCACGGTCTTTTGACCATTGAAGCCGCCAAAGAGCCTGAAAGCCTTGACGATATTCTTGATGACGACGATCTGCTCGCAACACCCTCAGATGATATTTTTGAATTGGTTCATGCGCGCCGGGCTGTAGCCAAACCGGACAGAGTCTCAGTCCGGCAAGTTTGCAAGGATTTCGAGAGCTTTAAGCCTTTGTTTGATCAATGTGCAAAAGAAATCAATGAGGGTAAACGCAAGGCCATAAAGTTTGCAAATGAGCAGGAAATTGAGGCCGGAGAGTATTTCATTCTAAATGGCATCATGGTCTATGTTGCTGAAGTTGGCGAAACCCATATTCGCAACGGAAAGCCAAACGCCCGCCTGCGCCTAATTTTCGACAATGGCACTGAAGGCAATAATTTGCTTAGATCATTGGCAACTGAACTTTACAAAGACCCCAATGGGCGGCGTGTGACCTCGACAGATGCAGGCCCTCTTTTTGATGCTCCAATTGAAGAAGGCGATACTCAGACAGGCATGATCTATGTGGTCAAAAGCTTATCAGACAACCCTGAGATTATAAAATATGACGGGCTTCTCCATAAGATCGGATTTACGTCCGGCAAGATGGAAGTGCGAATACAAAATGCCAAGGACGATCCCACCTTCTTGATGGCTCCCGTACAACCCGTTGCCACCTACACCCTCTATAATATTGATAAAGTGAAGCTGGAGCATCTGCTGCACGGGTTTTTTGCTGATGCTCAACTCGATATCGAAATCCCCGACCGCTTTGGTAAGAAGGTAAAACCACGCGAATGGTTTTTACTGCCCGCTAGCGTAATATCAGAGGCAATTTCACGCCTGAAAGATGGGACAATTGTGGACTATCAATTTCATGCGCCTAGCGGCACTCTGGTTGCCAAAACGAAGATGTAGCAAATGAATTTCATCTTCTACGACACAGAAACAACAGGTACGGATACGTTTTTCGATCAAATTCTACAATTTGCAGCCATTTTGACAGATGAAGAATTCAATGAAATTGACAGGTTTGAAGTCCGGTGCCGGATTCAGCCTCACATCATCCCTGCCCCAATGGCATTGATTGTCACCCAAATTTCTATTGACCAGCTCACCGATGCCTCATTGCCCTCGCATTATGAAATGGTTCAGCAGATACAGGCGAAACTGGAGAGTTGGTCGCCTGCAATTTTCATAGGCTATAATTCAATATCATTTGATGAAGCATTGCTGCGCCAGGCTTTTTATCAGACGCTAAATCCACCCTACCTTACCGCGATGAATGGCAATGGTCGTACTGATCTTTTGCACATGGTTCGAGCAATATCGGTATTTGCACCTGAAGTGCTTTCGATCCCGACCAATGATAAAGGCAACCCGGTTTTCAAACTTGATCAGCTTGCGCCACTAAACGGTTTCTCTCACGAAAATGCGCATGATGCGCTCAATGATGTTGAAGCGACAATCCATTTGTCCAGGCTTATTAAAACCGGCGCGCTATTCGTTTGGGAGGCTTTTATCCGCAACGCATATAAAAAGGAGGTGATGAACTTTATCGATTTGAATGTACCGGTGTTTTCTCAGACAGAATTTTATTTCAATCGCCCCTACCCTTTCCTTGTGACGCCACTTGGTTCAAATCCGAGTAACGGCTCAGAAATTTTCACCATAAATTTGGCACATGATCCAGCCAAACTTGCTGGGTTAGGTGAAGCAGCCCTTGCCAAGGCTGTGGCGGCTTCTCCAACGCCTGTTAGATCAATTAAGACCAATGCCGCCCCGATCGTTTTTTCTGTGGCAGATATGCCTTCTGCGATGATTAAGGCGACTGGCATCCCAATCGATGATGCGAACGACCGTGCTGCAATGGTTCAGGCCGATCAGTCGTTGAAAGATAGGTTGATTGAGGCCAAGCTTGCCAGCCGAGATGAATATGAAGTTTCGCCGCATGTTGAGGCCCAGATATACGATGGTTTTTTTTCATGGGACGACCAAGCGCTTATGAAAGAGTTTCATGCGGCTGAATGGGCTAATAAATTGACCATTTTGGAGAAATTTACCGATGCGCGCCTCAAACAACTGGGGCAGCGTTTGATTTATTTTGAGCAGCCAGATGTTTTGAATGAGGAAACGCGAGATCGGCTAAAAATTGGGGTTGGTCAACGGCTTTGCTCCCAAGAAGATGATATTCCCTCGCTAACCATATCAGGCGCATATGAGGAGGTTGAGAAGGCGCGTGGAAAAGCCGAGGATTCCTTTCTCGATGAGATCGAAGACTTTCTGAAGCAAAAAGCCGATCTATAGGCTTCCGCCGAGTAATTATGCGGATTTTGATAAGTTGGATATCGTGGCTTCCAATTTCTGTATCAAACTACCGGATAGGTCTTTTTCGCGAGCCCTAAATGCACTTACGAGTTGATTATAATACCAGAGCTGGTCTTTCTTCCCGGCATTGAACCGCTCCCAGATTTCATCACCGATCTCCCTATAATCGTTCAATATGGCATTTGCATTGTGGAGCTTGTCGCAACATGAGACCAGCAGAACAGACGGCGTTACGTGCGATAGATGCGCGATATAGTCTTCCTTCCGTTTTTTCCACCGGGGTTTGGGCTCTATGTCAGTGTCAGAACAATCTTTGACTATCTGTGCAACCTTATCGCCAAACAGATTGTTGATTTCCTGAAGCACGGGCTCGCCACCCTGATCTTCGACAGCATCGTGAAGCAAGGCTGCAATAGCTTCATCTTCATCACCGCCGTGCTCAAGAACAAGGCTACAAACAGCCATCAAGTGCGTCATATATGGAATACTTGTTCCTTTACGTGCCTGTGAGCAGTGAAGTTTGGTAGTGTAGGAAAGAGCGTTCGCAAATCTTTCATTTAGCCTTGGATTTGGCATGGGTTACCTCCATTTTTTTAATTTGTATTGGTATGACACAGGCCTACACAGTGATCTAGCAAGAGTTCTTTAGTTAGAGGAGTTCATCCCAACAAAGGTACCAAATCCCCACAGATAGTGGCGTCATCTCATTATTTGAGGTGATCGTGCATTAATCAAGACTTATGCACGCTTATTTTCTCCCAATGAAAACAGTTGCTTGGATCGTGCATAAATAGCGTGCATAATAAACCTTAGAAAGAGAGGTGTTATGCGGTTTAAAGAATTCATCGATCTTCCTACGCTTGACGCTGTGATCTTGGTTTCAGATGATGGAACGGTTGAGCTTCGAGAAGGCCGGAATTGGATTTCTGGCCGCTTTGACCGAAATATTGGAATTGACCAACCGTCCCACGGGGTCGGACAGAAACACGCCCATGTTTATGGCCGAAAAGATAACGAAATTGTTGCTGTCAACTTAGATGGCACGGCTAGCCATGGAACCAAGGGCCGCTTGCACAAGGATGATGCTAACGCGCTTCAACAGCGCGGCTTCAGTGTGAGACCTGGTCAGATGATCGAGTGGTTCGTGCTCGACGACCAACCTCAGCTATTGCTAGGTTAGTCATGAATTTTATCGGCTATGCACGCGTTTCCACTTCTGGCCAGACCCTTGATGCCCAGCTTGAGCAGTTGAAGGCGCATGGCTGTGACCAGGTGTTCAGGGAGACGATGAGTGGCGCACGATCAGACCGGCCGGAGTTAAAGAAAGCCCTTGCCGTACTTTCCAATGATGATGTTTTGGTTGTGACCAGGTTAGATCGCCTTGCCCGATCAACACGGGATCTTCTGGATATAGGGTGCATTTGCATAAAGGTACCAAACCCACCACAGGATTTAGCTATGTTTGAGGCGCGTCTGAATGGTCAGGTCGCAGCTGCTTGATGCGGTCTGTAGGAAAATATTTGTAAAATGCGGTGCGGCCTATTTTG
>JAAENI010000877.1 GCA_024224595.1 Hyphomicrobiales bacterium | reverse complement strand
ATAAAATGAGTTCTGTGCAGTTTCAAAACAACCCTCAATCACCGTTTTACCCTTGTGGATTTCGGTTGATGAGATATTTTGCCGCAACCTTATTAAGACTATCAGAACAAGGCGTACCCTTGGCATGTGCTTCAAGAATGTCCAGATCTGATTTCCAAACCACGTCACCCGGTGCCAGCAAAAAGACACTCTCCGGTTCGTACGTATTGCAGAGCTTGCCGTCCTTTAAATAATAGTGAGTCTGGCAAACCTCAGTGGGATAGGCACGCATCAATGGTGGGATATCGTGCGGAATGAACCACAGTTTAATCTCGCGTTCAGCATCCTCGTGATTTGCCGAAGCATGGACAAGATTGTCCATACGAATATCTATTTTATTGCCGGCATCGTCCAGGATAGGCACAACCGTCCCCAGGGCTCGCAAACAGCCAGGCCTTTGGTCTCTGGCATCATGTGGATTGGTCGGGCCGGCCATGTGCCGTATTTTAGTCAAAACATCAGGCCCCTGATAAACAATGGCAATAACCCTGCGTTTCCACGCATCGTCAGGGTAGTGCAATGCACCGGTGATGTAGTCCTGAAGTGCATCGTAGAACGGCTTTCCTTCATGCTCAATGTAGTGCTCTTTGGCCATGAGACGACTGACATTGATGATCTTGGTTGCCGCAAAACGTGAACCCGTATGATATTCGGACAGTTGAGACAGGATAAAGCCGGTGACAGAGTTCTTCAAGGCATCCGGCTTAATGAGTACCAGTGTTTGTTCAAGCTGTTTCTGATCCATAAACAAAATTCCGAGCAATATGAATGTGATCTATATCTTGTATGATCAACGCCCCACCATGATCAGGGTTAACCT
>JAAENI010000876.1 GCA_024224595.1 Hyphomicrobiales bacterium | reverse complement strand
TTTCGTTCATTTTCGTTAAATATTCCCGTTGCCCATTCAAGTGCTTTGACGCTGCTGATGGCTGCAGTTTTGCCGCCATTTCGATCCTGTTTATGAGTTCACTGCCTAGTTCTTGATAGCCAGCAACCATTCATCAATCCACTGTTTGCGGTGGGTTTCAATTTGTTTGCCATCCATCAATAAACTAACACTGGGAACAGCAAGAGAATTAAACCCAACGGGCAGTCCCTGCTTTGTATTGATGACCGGATAAGTCCAGTTGGTGGTTGGAATAATATTCTGAAACCTGTCTGTGAGCATGAATTTCATAAACGCATTGGCAAGCTTTTTGTTTTTGCTAGACTTCAGAATACCTGCAACCTCGATCTGCATATAGTGTCCTGTTGCAAATTGGGCAGAAGCAAAATCTGAATCTTGTTCTGCAATCAGGTGATAGGCTGGAGATGTCGTATAAGACAAAACCATGTCCGCCTCACCTTTCAGGAACAATCCATAAGCATCGGACCAACCTTTCGTTATTGTCAATATGTTTGGGGCAATCGATTGCCAGATTTTTGTTGCGTCATCGCCATATATTGCCTTGATCCATAATAACAATCCTAAGCCAGGGGTGCTTGATCGTGGATCCTGAATGACAATTTTGAAATCATCGGGCATCGAGGCCAATTCTTCAAATGATGTAGGAACTTTTTGGATTTTTTTCTTATTGTAGACAAAGGCAAAATAGCTGTAGTCAAACGGCAAGAAAGTATTGTCGCCCCACACTGTACTGGTGGCCTTATTGTCTGTGGGAGAACTTTTGATTGCAGGAATTGAAAGACTGTCGGTGGCAATATCATGATTTGCAAACAATCCGGTTAACCGTGCAGCTTCTGCAATATTGGTGTCAAGCCCCAGCACAATGTCAGCTTTGGTTTTTGAGCCTTCCAGTTGAACTTTGCGTAAAGCTCCAATTGAAGAATCGGCGGCGATGAAATTTAACCGGCACTTGCAAAATTCTTCAAATGCCTTTTTCACTTTCGGTGCAGGGCCCCAATCTGCGGCGAATGCATCATAGGTGTAGATTGTCAGCATCGGTTTTTCCTGAGCTTGCGGGCTGATTGTCGATAGAAAGGCTATCGACAAGGCGGCAAATAATATGGCAAACTTTTTGGGTATAATTCTAAAATTCATAATTTCAAGTCCATAGCTCGAGTCAATTAGTTGCTGTTTAATGTGGCGAAGGAGACGACAGACACACAATATAAGTGTCAAAATCTCTTGCTTCCTCCGCCAGCATTATCTGGTTCAGGTTTTGTGGGTTTATTCTCAGCGCAACGCGCACCCCAGAGAGATGTATTGAGTATATAAACAAGATTTTGCAAGACGCAAGGCGGCATTTATTACTGACTATCGAGAAATCCAAAATTCAAGCGAACACTTGGATTTCAAATGTGCGGACTTAATCAGAAAGACCATCTAGTGACCAAAATTGGCGATACACTTCAATATGACAGGCCAGTGATACTGGTTGGCCCAGCTGATTTCAATTTTGGTTTGTTTCAAATGCTATCTGATCAAGGTTATGCCATTATAGCAGCAGATGGCGGAGCAAACCGATTGTATAATGCAAACATAATGCCGGACGCCATTATAGGTGATCTCGATTCTTTGGAGAATGAGGAGAATTTTGGATCCAACACAAAAATAATTCACTTCAAGGAACAGGAAACGACCGATTTCGAAAAATGCCTGTATTGTGTCGATGCACCAGTTTTTCTGGCAATAGGATTTACCGGCAAACGCCTGGATCATACACTTGCCAATACACACACGATTACAAAATTTCACAAAACCAAGTACGTATTACTAATCGCCAGTGATGACGTCAGTTTTGTTTGGCATGGAGCATTTAGTTCACCTGTTGCGACACAGACAACCGTTTCAGTTTTTCCCTTGATGCCAATCAGGTTTTCACATTCCGAAGGTTTGATGTTTGAGCTCAACAACCTCAAGATGGAAATTGGCCAATTTGTCAGCATTTCCAATCGCACAATCGATAGCAGATTTTCCATTATTCCCACGGATGCCCATAGTGACACCCCCTATCTGATAACCTTATCCAGCAAGAAGCTGAATGAGATGATAAACTCCTGCCTGAGAATACCATCAAAGAACCCAAATTAAATTCACAATTTATGAAACTGTTAACGGTAATCCTGAATAATGGATAGGGGATAATTGTTTAAGGACCATGAGGGCCTTGAGACAGCAAAGGTTGAATGTGGATATTTGGCCCGGAGTAGTACAGATGAGAGATGTAAAATTATTTTCAGTGGCATTGTCCATCAGCTGTGGTGTTGGGGTACTGATGGCAGTGATGTTGACAGGTAATGAAAGCACGTTACCGCGTACAGCTATCGTTGTACCGACCCAAAATCCCATAGTAAATCGAAATAATTCACTCACCCACATGTTGAAATCCATGCCACTTGACCGCACGGCACAGAAACTACCGGCAAATGTGGACCCTATCATTACTTCTTCAAGTTCCAAAAAATCGAGTAAGTCCAGCAGAATTAACATCAACAATATCATCACCAAGAACAACGACGACCAAGATCCCTATCCAGGTAATTATACCGTTACCGTAAAGACGGGAGATACACTGTTTGCAATTTCACGACGCACAGGCATCAGTGTCCATAAACTGGCAGCCCTCAATGCCATCAAGACGCCTTACGTTATCCGACCAGGTCAAATATTAGTGCTTGGTGAAAGCCAATAAAGGTTATCTTCCGAGCACAGATTGACTGATTATGCGCTTTTCGCGGCTAGTCACTGAATTTTTTCAAATTCCGAAATGAGAATTGCTGCAGCCTTATCGGCGCCATCAAGATCAAAACTCGCTACTCTTCGCTCCATTGACGCGACCTTATCAATTGCAGCGGCCAAGGATTGCGGATTGAGGTTTTCATCAAGCAAAACGGTTGCCAGATTTTGCTTTTCCATCATTTGTGCACGCCGAAGTTGTTCAGTTTCCAATCCCCCCGTAAATGGCACCAAAACTGATACGCATTGAGCACGTAGTAAATCTCCAACAGTATTATAGCCGGCTCTGGACACAGAAACCGTTCCCTTAGCCATCACCTGTGCCAGGTCAGTGATAAACCTGGTAACTTTCATCCCATCTGGTGCGCGGGCAGCCACCAGATCAAACTCAGCTTGAGGGAGGTCCGGTCCGGTTGTCAGACACCAGTTGGTTGAAAAGCTTTTGCAATATTGCATCGCATCAACAGCTGCGCGCATTAGCGCCTTGCCAACAGCTCCCCCGCCCGCCGATACAATAACATCCGGTGAGATTGATGGCTTTTTGGTCCGGTCAACTGCATCAGGCGTTACAAGGCCAGTATAGCGAATTTTGTCTTTGATTTCATCTGAGTTCTGTAGCGTTGCTTCGATTGGTATAAGGTTTGGATCACCATGAACCATCACAATATCATACCAATTGTGGATCGCATCCAAAGATTCCCGCACCCGCTTTGGTGCACGGTTTTCCTGCATAATATCACGGATTGAACAAACAATTAGTGGTTTAGGACTTGTATCCTTTGCCCTTTCAATAAATGGAATCAATTCAAAACGCATTTGCCTTCGCCCAAATGGATAGGCCTCGGTGATAACGATATCCGGCTGTATATCTTGATACAGTTTCAACAGATGATCGCCGCGCGCCTTGATCCCGGCATCGTCAATTCTTGTGCCATCATCGAGCAAAAGTGCTTTAAAGTCTTCATCACTTACGTGAACAGCCCGCAAATAATGCATATTAATGCCAGCGGTATCCATCGTTGTGATTTTGGACCCACCCCATACAATATGTGTCTCACAACCAGCCCTGGCCAGGCCCTTTGCTACACGCATTGCCCTAAATACGTGTCCTATGCCCAGCAGATGCTGGACATAGAACATCACGGTTGGAAACATAACGGTTGTTTTGGAATTCATGGTGTCTGTTGTCCGCCGGTTTGCAATTGGAGTTTAATTTCCTGGTTTTCGTCAAGCATTTCTTTGAGTAATTCCGCGAGATCAGTGACAGTGGACAGATGGTCAAACCCAGTTCGCACTTTTTCTTCACCCTTGCTGCCCATCTTATTTCGCAGTTCCGGATCTGCAGCCAGGCGAGCTATCGCTGTAGCGAGCAACTTTGGGTTATCCGGTTCAACAAGAAGGCCATTTTCATCATGCTCAATCAGCTCGGGTATTCCGGATATCGGTGTTGAAATCACGGCAAGCCCCTGACTCTGAGCTTCAACAATTACATTTGGAAGGCCGTCACGGTCGCCATTTTTGTCTATGCGACAAGGTAGAACAAAAAGGTCGCTGTCGTTATATGCCGCAACGACTTTAATTTGGTCCAGAGCACCACAAAAATTACAATTGTCTGAAATACCCAACTCCCTGGATTGCCGGATCAATTGTTCGTTGAGTTCGCCACCACCAATATGGGTCCATTGCCAGTGCATGTTTTCAGGCAGTAAGGCCAGCGCATGGAGAAGATTGTCCAAACCTTTTTTTGCTACTGCTCGGCCCACCGTAATAATGCGCAAACTATCCTGAGCGTCATCGCCCCTGCGCATTGAGATCGGTTTTGATGGCGCAGGAAAACGGATCAGATCCAGGCCGTGATATATCAGATGAATCTTATCCGGACTGGCACTCAGTTTTTGTAGATGATCACGGGCACCGGCAGTGCAGGTCACCAGCCAGCGGCAATCCTCAAGTTTTTCAGCAATTTCCCAATTCGGTGATGTCCAGATATCTTTGGCATGGGCAGAAATTGCAAATGGCTTACCGGTAATTATCGAAGCATATCGTGCGGCTGAAGTCGGCGTATGCAGGAAATGTGAATAATAGGCGGAGATATGGCTATTGAATTCAGACGCGATCACCATTCCCTGAGCAAACCGGCGAAACCTGTTTCGGCTAAAATCCCTGACAATATCCCTGCGAAAGTATTGCCAGGCTCTGGCATAACCAGAAAACTTGCGAACATTCCACCAGGCTTTTAACACCCTGAAAGGATCATTATGAATATATTCCGGCAGATAGGTAACCGGAGCTGTTATTTCTCTATTTACCGGATGAATTGCTTTATCAGTTGGATGGCGCAGTGAAATAATATGAAAATCAAAACCTAACTTTTGCAAAGACAGAATTTCTTGCGATATGAACGTCTCCGAAAGACGTGGATAGCCTTTCAGCACAATTCCAATTTTCTTGCTGATTTTCAAAAGCCTGAACTTCCCGCCGCTAATTTAGGGTTGATTCCACAAAATGGGCTTGCACTTTGCCAGTGGTAAGGCGGGTTTTGGCATTGATCATATTTTCAATATCCAGGCAAATAGTTTCCAACCCCGCCAGATAGGACTTTTTCAACACTGCCGATGGTTTATCCAAATCTGGCAAATTATTCAGTTTTTGGGCTAGCACCTTGGGAATTGAAGCCTCTTCCGATGTTAACATTTCGCACAAACTCAACTCTCTTGCTCGAGAGGCACGTATATATTGCTCTTCTCGTGGATGGGTTCGCGGTACAAAAAGTGCCTTTTTGTCGAATGACAACACTTCACAAAATGTGTTATATCCACACATACCAACAACCGCTGTTGCCCGCTCTAAAAGCAATTCCATTCTGGCTTCAAAATCAAAAACCGTAATGTTGGGCAGTGCAGAAGCGCTCAGGCGAATACGTTCTCTATATTCGGACTTCATGAACGGGCCAAGGACCATCAACAGTGGATAATCGCTGGATATATCCAACTTCCTTGCCGCCAAAACCTGCTCCATTAACGTATTGCCATCACCACCGCCTCCAGTAGTAACCAGAATAAAATTCTCCGGTATGTGGTGCAGTTCCATTTGTTGTATGGATGGCATTTCACGGCGCAGGAATCCGGTATACAATATCCGATTTGACAGTCTTTCATCAACTTCAAGACCGGTAAGTGGTTGCCAGAATGTTTCAGGACCGTAGATCCACACCCGATTATAAAACTGCATAATTTTCTCAAGCGTGTTGTCTTTGTCCCAGTCCCGTTGCATCGCCGAGGGCGAATCCATTACATCACGCAATCCCAGTATTACTCTGGTATCCGTCGCAGACAGCATCTCCAGGGTTGGCTCCAATTCTCCGCGCAGTCCCAGAGGTTCCTTGTCGGTAATAAATATATCGGGCTTGAATACTTCAGCAGTGCGTTGAATAATCTGCTTACGCATCATCAATATCTCTTCAATGCTGATATGATCAGATATCGAATCATATTCGCCATTGTAAAGCTTGATAACGGAAGGAATCTTGACAAAATCCACACGAGCACGGAAATCAAAAGCCCCGGCAATTTGCGAACCAGAAATGATAACGACGCTAACGCCTTTGAATTGTTCAACAATTGCATGGGCAATCGCCCGGCACCGCCTGAAATGGCCGAGTCCAAATGTATCATGACTATACATCAGGATGCGAACATCCCCCAGGCGTTTCATCTAGATGTTGTCCCATTTCCTATCGAATTAATCACAGTATTGGTTCGACAGTATTGTAAAAAATCGCAAAATCGCATCAGACTATTAAAACCAAGCTTGGTACAAAAACAAGGCGAAACTGATTTTTCCGACCTGTAAATTTCTGTGCCCAAATTTAAAACTCAACAATGTATGTTAGTTAGGCGCCATTTCTGTTGGCTTCACCTGCATGATAATAGCTATATGCTCGCTTTGCGCCAATATTGCTATTAAGTAGGATCCAGACCAATCAAAAAGTATCATTTTTAATGAAAAAACCGTCAATCGCCTTTTATGCGCCACTCAAATCACCCGACCATCCCATTCCATCGGGAGATCGACGTATGGCGGGTAATTTATATGCAGCTTTGGAAAAAGCCGGCTATGACGTTTTTCTTGCCAGCCGTTACATTTGTTATTCCAAGCGCTGGAGTGATGAATATCTCGAGCTGCGCAGGCTAGGTGCTATTGAAGAAGGCAAGATGCTTCTGGATAAATGGGCCCGAGAAAAGTTCAAACCGGATTTATGGTTTTGTTTTCACAATTATTGCAAGGCACCAGACTGGCTGGGAATGTATATCTGCCAGCATTTGAATATTCCTCTGGTACACGGGAAACCCTGTAAAACGGGACAGGGCCCAAATGGGGAATGGGATAAATGGCGTGTTGAGGCACAAAGAAGCATCTTGATGTCTGAGGCAAATATTGTCATGACCCACAACGATCGACAATATCTCGAAAGTCTTGTCTCGAAAGATAAAATATTCTGGATCCCTCCTTTTCTGGACATCAGTTTGCTGACCACTGCAACAGCATTGGAAAATGGCAAAGAAGCCGAGCATCTGTGGAATGGCGGGACTAAGCTGTTTGCTCCCGCGATGATGCGCCCAGGTGCAAAAATGGAAAGCTACCGAATACTTTCTGATGCCCTGAAATTGCTAGACGACAAGAAATGGTCATTGGTGATCGCCGGAACTGGCCCAGGCTTTGATGAAGTGAAATCAATGTTTGCCTGGGACAGGCATGATCGTGTCAATCTAATCGGTGAAGTCAAACCGGAAGAAATTTTCCACCTCATTGACCATGCGGATCTGTTAACCTGGCCCGGATATCGGGAAGCCTACGGAATGGTTTATCTGGAGGCCGCCAGTCGGGGTTGCCCGGTTGCTGCATTAAACAACACCGGCGTCCCACTGGTTGTGGAAAATCAACGAACTGGTTTATTGGCTACTCCCCCTGACGTCCCATCCTATTCGAAAATATTGTCAAAACTGATTAAAGACCGCCAGTTGCTGGATTCACTGGCAAAGGGCGCCTTCGAGTTTTTCAACAACGAACGTTCGGGAAGTCAAACAGCAGCGCAGTTGAAGGCAATCATCGATCCGGTTCTCAAGCGCCATCAAAAATTGGCAGGGTGAAAGGAGCGCAGGGATGGAAAAATCAGAGGCACATGAACATTTTGCGAAATTGTCCGCCGAACTCGCTCATTGGTCAAAACATGGACAGATCGCCAGGTTCTTTCTACGTGATGATGACGCAATTGAAATAACACCGGATTTAATACACCTGCAAAAAATGACTGCAACTCGAAATATACCGATATTGTTGGCAGTCATTCCGAATTTTGCGAAATGTGAGTTAGGTAAATTCGTAAAAAGTCATCCACAAATTACACCGGCGGTTCATGGCTTTTCTCACGAAAATCATGCTGGTAAAGGTGAAAAAAAAACGGAACTTGGTGCCCATCGCCCTGTTGATCAGGTTTTGCGCGAACTAAATGACGCCCGTCTAAAAATGATCGGGTTGTTTGGTCATCACCTGTCAGACATATTGGTTCCCCCATGGAACAGAATTGATGGTTATGTTGCAGCGGGTGCCAAAGGTCTTGGCTTTCGTGCCATTTCAGGATTTGGCTGGAAAAATCCCAATAACGACATTTCCTGGATCAACACCCATGTGGACATTATCAACTGGCGCAAAAATGCATCTGCAAAATCAATTGCTGAAGTAACTGATGAATTGACCGCGAATTTACAGATTGCCCGCAATAAAGCCTTCGCGCCAGTTGGAATTCTGAGCCACCACCTGGTGCATAACCAGCTTTGTTGGCACATACTGGACGAACTACTTGAATATCTGTGCAATCAAAAAAATGTAAAATGGGTCAATGCTGATGATTTGATCGTCAATATTGACCCATAATTTATGCTGGGCGCAAACCCAATTGAACTTCAATTATCCATAAGGATCAGCTGCATCACGCAAGCCATCACCAAAAAAGTTAAAAGCCAGAATGATCAGGATCACTGGAACGACCGGGTACATTAGCCATGGATAAAGCGCCACAACATTGATATTTTGTGCTTCATTCAGCAGTACACCCCAGGACACAATTGGCGATCGCAAGCCCAAACCCAGAAACGACAACGCCGTTTCACCCAGGATCATTGTTGGAATCGTAATTGTAGCTGAGGCAATCAGATGGCTCATAAATCCAGGGACCAGATGACGCCCGATTACGCGTGAGGGTTTTGCGCCCAGTAACCGTGCCGCCAGGACATAATCTTCCTCGCGTAGCGAGAGCAGCTTTGAACGTACCGCCCTGGCCAGTCCAGTCCAGTCTATCAGGCCCAATATGATTGTGATACCGAAATATACTAATATAGGGCTCCAGGACACCGGCATGATTGCCGCCAGTGCCAGCCACAATGGGATGGATGGGAGCGATTGAACAACCTCGATCACCCTTTGCACTACCAGATCAACCCAGCCACCATAATATCCCGCCAAACCACCCAATATGATACCCAGCGCAAACGAAATGGAAATGCCAACCAAACCAATTGTCAGAGAAATACGCGCTCCATAGACCATTCGCGAAAATACATCTCGACCTAATCTGTCTGAACCCAAAAAGAAGAATTGACCATCTTTAGGAGGACAGATGAAATGGAAATTACCCTCGATCAATCCCCAATAATGATAGGTATCGCCTGTGCAGAAAAATCTCAATTTTTCCACTTTCGATAGATTGGGGGTGTGCACACGTTTTAAGGTATTCATGTCCAACTTGGTTTTATAACCATAGACAAATGGTCCGACAAACTCCCCTTCATGCATCCAGTGAACAGATTGCGGGGGTGCATAGATCG
>JAAENI010000875.1 GCA_024224595.1 Hyphomicrobiales bacterium | reverse complement strand
TCAATACCAACCCAAACAACACTAGAATAACCGCAAATGGCATCATGCTTTCAGGTTTCATCTGTAATATGATCTGTCTGACCTGGTCCATTCTTTTTTAAACTTTCAAATTCGACATATTTGACATGACATAATTACCAAACGCCAACAGACCAGCTGCAATTCCGATCAAGTTCCAGGTATGATCTTTATCAATCACTGAATTGTAATAATCCGGCATTGCGACCATTAAAACCAAACCAAGCAGACACGGCAGTGCTGTGAGAATATAGGCTGACATACGCCCCTCGGTAGAGACCGCCCTGATTTTGCGTTTTAATTTTCCGCGTTCACGAATAGTCGCTGCAAGCCCTTCAAGAATTTCGCGTAAATTGCCACCAGTGGAACTCTGTATGTTGATGGCGGTGATGAACAATGGCAAATCTTCGTGGCCAACCCGTTCTTCCAATGATTGCATAGCGCTTAACATGTCCGAACCATAGGTCAATTCATCCGTTAATATGCCAAATTCAGAGCCAATTGGATCAGCCATTTCTCGACCGACCATGGAAACTGCCACCGGTACCGGATGCCCGGCTTTTAACCCGCGAACAATCAAATCCAGGGCTTCGGGGAATTGTTCTCCGAATACCTTGTGCCGCCGCTTTTTACGCCAGTTGAGAACAAATCTCGGCAGCAAGGTAGCCCCCACAACCGGGGCAAGAAATGCTGGATAGAGAATGTCAAATTTATAGGAAATATAAAGACCGGTCAAAATGCTGATAAATATACACAATGGAATAAAATGGCTCAGCGACATGCGCAACCCCGATTGGGTTTTTAGAACACGCAATTTTTCCATGGACAAAATCGAGTGTCCACCTTTGTCCATGCCCCGCTCTTTGCGCAATTGAACCAGCACATCGCGCTGGGACATCTTATTGCCCTTAAGCTTGATACGACGGTTGATGGTCGCTCTTTTGTCTTTGTTCCCGGCAATCATCAGATAAATAGTTTCAGCGATGATAATACCACAAATTGCAGCAAATGCGTAAACTACCCACTTAATTGGCAAACTTTCCAGCATCCATTTACTCCTGTGACGCACTTGGGTCAAAATAATCACCCGGAAACGAAATTCCCATATCAGCTAGTGGCTCGAGAAAACGCGGCCTGATTCCTGTCGCTTCAAAATGGCCCTGGATGTTGCCTTCTTCATCAATACCTGTGCGTACAAACTTGAAGATTTCCTGCATTTGAATTACTTCACCCTCCATACCGGTAATTTCAGCGACGCTGGTGACTTTGCGTTTGCCATCTGAAAGACGGGTTAACTGGATAATTAGTCCGATGGCATTGGATATCTGGTTACGGATCGATTGTACGGTCATCGGCATCCCGGTCATACCCAGCATTTGTTCCAGTCTGCCAATTGCATCTCTGGGTGTGTTAGCGTGAATAGTCGCCATCGACCCTTCATGTCCAGTATTCATCGCCTGCAACATGTCAAAAGCCTCTTCGCCACGACACTCGCCTAATATGACCCGATCCGGGCGCATGCGAAGTGCATTTTTTACCAAATCACGCTGTTTAATTTCGCCCAGACCTTCAATATTGGGTGGACGGGTTTCCATGCGAGCCACGTGAGGTTGCTGCAACTGCAATTCTGCTGCATCTTCAATAGTAATCAAACGCTCATCTTCTGGAATAAATGCCGACAATGCGTTGAGCATAGTTGTTTTACCTGTACCGGTACCACCTGAAATAATGGTCGTAATACGCGCATGAACTGCGGCGGCCATTACCTGCGCCATGGGTTCAGTCATGGCGCCAAATTCAACCAGCTTCTTGAGTGGCAGTTTATCTTCTGAGAATTTGCGAATGGAAACCAGAGGGCCATCGACCCCAACCGGGCGAATTGCGGCGTTAAACCGTGATCCATCAAGCATGCGTGCGTCACACATTGGCTGAGATTCATCGATACGACGCCCAACTGCAACAACGATTTTATTTACAATACGCAGCAAATGCGCTTCGTCCTTGAACGGGACATTCACTTGTTGCAGCTTACCGTTTTTCTCGATGAAGCAACATTCGTGTCCATTGATCAATATGTCGTTGATATCGGGATCGCGCATCAGTGGCTCAAGCGGACCAAGGCCAATCATCTCATCGACAACATCAGAAACCAATTCCTCCATTTCGCTGACATTGAGTGCCATTCTTTCCTGACGCGCCACCTCGCGCACAAAATCTTTAACTTCACGGCGCATCTGATCCTGAGGCATTTTTTCCAGTGCTACCAGGTTCAGATCTTCAATAATCTTGCGATGAAGACGAATGCGCGCGTCAATAACGCTATCAGATTGGGTCAGGCCTTCGACAGCTGATTCAACCGCTTGCTCCTGAATACCAAATCCTTTTTCAGTTGCCTCAAACTGAGTTGGCTCGGCCGTTGCAGATTGACCGTTATCCAAATTCACCCGCTCAGAAAACTCAACCAATTCGTGATTGGGTTCGGGTGCATTGCGTGCTAAAAGGGTAGAAAAACGATTACTCATTATGTGGTCCTCACCCTGCTTTTCTAAAAAGACGTCCAGGTAAAGACAAAATCCCATTGCGAACCTGACCGGCCTCAGCCCGCTCAGGAAGGATAATTGCTTTTAAATTCTTCAACACCTGACTGTCTCCTCTGATTTCTTCCAAAAGGACACCCCGATCTATCGCCTCGTTGACCAGAAAATAGTCGTTGGCAACACCGCCAGCAAAATGTTCACCCAAGACTTCTTCAATGTCAGAGCGCTGTATCCCGGATCCCCTGGATTTGGCGGCATATCGATTGACGATCACTTTGGGTGAGACTTCTTTACCCGCCGCAGACTTTACTGCCTCTAAGAGTCGCTGGGTATGACGGAGGCACGGAACTGTTTTTTCTGCGACAATAAATAATTTATTGGTCCCCAGTAATACCGTATTTGTCCAGGGAAACCATGTACGCGGCAGGTCGATGACGACATTATCAAAATAAGCGGCAGCCAAATCCAATATTTTGATGACTACGTCGGTGTTAAAACTTCGCATTTCCATTGGGCTGACGGGTGCAGCAAGAACAGCAATACCGTTCTGATGGCGGGACAGCATTACTTCAAACAACTGTCGATCAAGTCTGTCCGGATTGTTTTCAACTTCGGCAATGTCAAACCGCGGTTCCATATCAAGATATTCCGCACAAGCACCATGCTGGAAATTCAGATCGACAATACATGTTGATTTGCCATGCGTAGCATCAGAATGGAGTATTGAGGCAGTCTGGATGGCCATTGTTGTTGAACCAACTCCACCGGATGCAGGCATAAAAGCATAGATATTGGCCTCACTATTCTCTTCCTGATCATTGGGGTCTTTTAATGCCCGTATGCAGGAACGAACCAAATCCGTTGTGGTTACTGGTTTTTCCAGAAAATCTGCAACATGCATCTGAATTAATACCCGCACAGTCACCGCATTAAATTGCTCAGTGATTACGATAACCGGAATATCACTGCTCAGCCGTTTCATCACAGTTTGCAGGGATTCAATTTCATTGAGGTTCGTTGCGTCAAGATCAACAATCACAACAGCTGCTTCAGAATTATGCAATTCGCCATGAATTTGGTCGACTGATTTCTCAATCGTGATCAAGTGAATCGAATCTGATGAACCAAATGCAGTCTTTGTCGATGAAATAAACGACTTGTCGATGGATACAAGTGCGATACTTTTTGTCGTGTTTTTGTTTTCCATTTCCCATATCCGCCGGTCTAATAGTTATTTTGATTATTTTTCGCCCGCCATCTGAAGGACAATCGGCGAAGGTGAACTTTCTTCAGCTGTTGGCTCGCCGCCATATTCTACCACAGGAACCCGAAGACTGTTATTGCCGGCAACGCGCGGCCAGGGATCAACGATTTGCAGGGCTGAATTATGGGCTATAGCATTACCTGCAGATTGGGACATAAACTCACTGCGGTTTAATTCCTCATATTGACAGGCTGACAATGCCGACAGGATAAAAAGCCCAGATAGTATTTTGACAGAAGGTGTGTTTATCAGGGTCATATCAATTGGCCTCCACATTGGCATATCCAGGCAAATCAATGATATGACCTGAGCGGATAATACCTTCTTCGATTTGTAATTGCTTGTGCGCGTTGGCTTTCCCAACCGATGCAACGTTTATTTCGTCCGAGTTCAAAAGGCCGAATTCAGAAGTGCTTGGCGGAAGGGTTCCGTCCAGGGGTGTTGCGATTCTGTTTCCAGGTATGATTGGCTTTACCAGGTGCGGTGTCACAACGATGATAAGATCAGTTTCATGTTTTCGATATTCTTTGCTGGAAAACAGAGCACCCAATATCGGTAAATTGCCTAATCCTGGCAACTTATTGTTCACGATTGAATTCGATGACTGCAGCAATCCGGCAATAACGAAGCTCTGACCGGACCGTAGATCGACTGAAGTCTTTGCTCTTCGAACCGAAAAACCTGGAATTTTGATATCCCCGATATCATAGGTCAAAGATGTGTCCACCTGAGAGACTTCAGGCTCAATCACCAAGGATATCATGCCATCATCCATGACAGTTGGCGTGAATTCCAAACCAACCCCAAATTCTTTGAATTCGATTGAAACAACCCCATCGGCAGCTGCAACAGGTATCGGAATTTCTCCGCCAGCAAGAAAACTTGCCTTGTTGCCGGAACGCGCAACAAGATTGGGTTCTGCCAGTACGCGAATCACTCCACGTTTTTCCATTGCCTCAATCAGCACGTCAACGGATAGACCCTTGGCAATAAAGTTGCCGATAATGTCGCCGATATTGATACCGAATTTGGTAGTCAGGCCCCAATTTGTTGTGGCGTTGGACTTACCAGAACTGATGAATCTGACACCCAACTTCCGGCGTGCATCCCGGTTTGCTTCAACAAAACGCACCTGCAACTGAACCTGTTGAGAGGACGTCAGTGTGACAGAATTAATGATATCCTGGTCTTTTGAATATTGGGCCGCGATCTGGCTGGCGCGTTTTGCGGAAACTGAATCCTTGGCTGTTCCCGAAAGCAAAATTCGGCCATTTGCAGTTGAAACTTTGATATTTGAATGTGGGACATTCTTGCGTATCGCCTTGCGTAGCTGAGCGGCGTCAAGTGTTACCTCAACATCAAGTGTCCCCACCAGGTTGCGGTTAGCATCAAACAATGCAACACGCGTAGTGCCAAGCTTTTTACCAAGCAGATAAAAGGAACGGTCCGTTAGTGGCTGGACATCGGCTATCTCAGGGTTACCAACAACAATTTCCTCGAATGCAGAAGCACTTCGAATGGTTTTTGGCTTGCCTTTTACGACAGTAAATTCGTAAGTGCCCCGTGCTTTCACGACCTGGGCATTTGCATGGATGCTTGACAGTTCGGGTATTGCAAGTGAGAGCAGAATGAACGCGATTGCTGTCAAAACTGGTTTTATTTTTTCCAATAAGCTGTTGTGTTTATTAGATTTATCCGCCGGAAAGCTCGTTTCCTGTACGCTCGTTTCCTGTACGATCATTGTATCGTCCCTTACACAAAAATAGAACTACACGATGCGCAAAGAATGTTAAGATATATGATGCAGGAAGCGAATTTGGTCAATTATCGAATATGTTGGAAAATAGTTCGTAAAGGTATTACGCTAAATCTTATCTAAATGCCATTTCGACCCAACAAAACCTGCCTGCTTTCAGCCAATATTTGGGTGCTAGTGGATCGCTTTCCAAGGTACTTCCGGCTTTAAACGCCGTCACGGGCTCCGCGCATTCGGCGAAAATGGGCTTCATCGACCCAATCTCCCAATCCTGCATCCCAGGCTGAATTGGCGGATATTCCCCAAGGGTCACCGAAGACTTTCTTATTCAGGGTCATTGATCGGGTGTTGGTCACACAACAGGCTGATCGCAATGCCCTCCACGGACCGGATTTATAACCTATTTCAAAGGATTCATTCAATGCTGCTGCGCCATCAGCGATTGTACCAGAATTGTACATCGCCACTTCAGCTTCAAGACGGGACCGGTCGAAACGCAGTGTTACCAATGCTTCGCCAACAAGGAAATGCATAGCTTCCCAAGTATCCTTCCCCAGTTTGGGAGGAATCAGAAATGCCTTGGGTGAAAGCCAACGTCTGATGTTGGTGTTATTGGCTGCTATTTCGAACCAATTATCCAACTGACTTTGTTTAGTAACTAACATACTCCATTTCTATACGGTTTTTGCTGCCATTCCAGTTTTAAAGTGAATTTCTCAGCAAAAACCAAATAGTGGTTAATTGTACCAAATTGAAATCTCGCAGCAACCTTGCGAATTTCTTAATTGAAATCAAGTCGAACAGATACCAGACAGCAATTCTAATTATGGGGGAAAATAACTCCAACGAAGCCAGAAATTGCGTAAAAAAAATCTGCCGAATACCCTTCAATTGGCTGTATTTGGTGTATTTCTATGAATACCAAGACCCGTCTTTTGAACAAGATTCTCATATTTAGAATTGCTGGATACCAGATGTTAGGGAATTTGCCGTATGGTTATTTCATACATTACAAACTGATATCGACGCCTGTTGGCGTTCGACAATATCATTTTTGGTTCAGGAAAGTAACTTTGCGCGAAAAAATGATTCGAAAAGCTGAAAATTTCACTAAACGGTATGTTTGGAATTCGAAGTTTTCACGCCAAAGCGTCATCGATACACTTGTTATTCAGGGCGAAACCATTCAAGCTTTAAGAGAGCGCTGGCAAGACTCTGGCGACTACGAAGATGACGTTGATATTGATTCTGATGAAAATTATCGGAAAGTTGTCGACACGATCAATGCGCATTATATGGAAATTTTGACAGATTTACTAAATTCAGCTTCTCCGGTAACAGAAGAACCGAAATCAATGTCCAAATAACGATTGATAAATATCGACTCGACCAATCTATTTCTCATTAATCTGGATCACTATCGAACAGCCTGTGTTTGAGAACATCACCTGGTTGCAGGCCTATAAAAGAGGCCATACCGCCCGCGAGTTCCAAAACGAAGGAAGCATTTTGCCGGGAGGCGACAATTGCAAGTGAATGAGGGATCGTGCGTTCTGCCACATCCACCACACTACCCTTTGCATCGACGAATATCATATCAAGAGATATTAGCGTGTTTTTCATCCACATCTGAATAATTTGTGGTCGATCAAATACAAATAACATTCCGCCGCGAGGGTCAAGTTGACTACGATTCATTAATCCGATTGTACGCTCTTGCGGCTGATCGGCTATTTCGATTTGAAACGGAAATTTGCCACGCACAGTGGTAATTTCCACTCGTTCACTTTCAAGTTTTTGGGATTGGGTAAATGCATCGCCCGGAACGATCAGCATGATGGTGCTGCAAATCAGAAAAATAAACGTTAACACTGGCGGCTTGATCATTATGCTGGTTTTCATTGCCTAATTCCTCATCCATTCCCGAAAGATAATATGAATTTGCTGTTCGGGAAAGCTGAAAAAAGGCGCTCAATACAAATGATTGTCATCCAGAAAGGAATTCCAGACCATTCACCCGAACTGATCGACTGCCAGGTTCTGTTTGATACACAACGTGCGCAATATTTTTGACCAGTTTACCGAGTCAGTGTTTTTTGGTCTGGGAAGCATCGCCATCGGGATAAATCTCCGCAGCCATCAGACCTTTAGGTCCGTTGCCAAAACGAACCAAAACATACTGGCCAGGTCTCAACTCTGTTATGCCGAAACGACGCAGCGTTTCCATATGGATAAATATATCTTCGTTGTCGCCTCGATTGACAAATCCATAACCTTTTGTGCGATTGAACCACTTTACCTGTACGCGTTCCAATTCGCTTTCCGGCTTTACATCAACATGGGTGCGCATTTCTGTATTCATCGCAGGGTGGACAGCAGTAGACTCATCAATTGAGAGTACACGCAAAGCCTGCAAACCCTTTTGACCTTTTACCGCCTCACAAACAATGCGCGCGCCTTCAAGAGCCGTCTGAAAACCGTCCTGACGCAAACAAGTTACATGCAACAAAACATCTGGTAAATCCGAATCAGGAACGATAAATCCAAATCCTTTAGAAATATCAAACCATTTTATCGTTCCAACTACTTCCACTATATCGACCGGTATCTGCGTCGACTGGTTATCCACTTGACTTGCCGAACTAGATTCGTCTTTTACCGTACTGACATTTGGGAATTTGCCTAAATAGTCACTGGCCCCCATATCTAAAACCCTCTAATTTTGTCGTCCCAGCCATCTCCCAACTCAAAACAGTTGCTCTTATTTCATTTGAGTTTGACCGAAATTCCGTTGCCCGCATACTTTTTCCAACCGAAGGCAAGAGCCTAATATTTCCGCTGCATTGGATGAGACGTTCCAATATTGAGAATTTTTTACCCTTCCCAATACTCTTTCGCACTCATCAGAAATAATTGTTACTCTGTTACCTGTCTATGGAGAATCACATTGATTCTACAACATATTAACATAGCTAATACGCGAGCCTGCAAGCGAAATATTCAATTCGTACAAAAATTTACCATTTTTGTGGGTAAACTCGAATTTATAAACTTTTTACAAAATTTGCGGAGAAATAGGTTGAAATATTTGCACACAATGGTCCGCGTCAAGAATCTGAAACAATCTTTGGCATTTTATTGCGATATGCTGGGGATGGTAGAAGTTCGCCGAAATGATTTTGAACAAGGTCGGTTTACGCTGGTATTCCTGTCGGCGGATGATGATCTTGGCACAACAAGAGATGTGAGAGAATCGACCCAACGCGCTCCAACTTTAGAACTCACCCACAACTGGGACCCTGAGCACTATCAAAGCGGGCGCAATTTTGGCCATCTGGCATTTGCTGTCGACGATATTTACCAGACTTGCCGCAAATTGATGGATAATGGCGTAACGATCAATCGCCCGCCACGTGACGGCCATATGGCATTCGTACGTTCTCCTGATAATATCTCAATTGAATTACTACAAAAAAATGGCGCAAAACCACCGCAGGAACCCTGGGCAAGTATGGCTAATGAGGGCGAGTGGTGAGAGCTAAAATCTGCCAGAATGGGCATCGCTTCCATATTTTTGCCCTAATTTCGCCGCACAGAATCCAAAATTGTTGTGCGAAGCTCAAATCAGAATGAGATCAATGTGGAAAACAATCTATTTGCCATTCAAAATTAAGCATCATAACTGAATATTGTTGTGGTTTGGTCGAATTGGTGGCATTTGAATTTAACGCTGGGTATTGAATTTAGAAAAATGGCGATCTTGTGGTGATTGAACAGATATGAGCCGGTTCCCCGCAGATTGTATGGACGAGAGTATATTGAGTTTTTGTAACAGAATTATCAGAAGCGGCAGCACCAGAATGGTGCCGAGAATCCTGATTCTGATTATCGCAGCGATTGGGATGAACGCCTGCATATCTCGCGAAGTATCAGATGTATTGCAGATTGAGCAACAATTGAATGTCGACAAACAAAAGCCATTGGCTACCACAGAGGGTGCACTGATATCAGTCCCCCAGTCGAGCCCGTTGAAATCAAACAGCGCCCAACTGACTTTGACAAATACAGCGACAATTCCCGATTCAGCCAATGTTAAAAAAATCAATAGAAATTTTCGTGAAAATGCGCCAACTGACAATAATGCTGTACCAACAAATACTCCACATGACGTCGCTTCAAATCAACCCGTAAACGCGCAATCCGTCAAAAAACCAAAACCCAACCTGTTAGCTTTACTGTTTCAACGAAATACAACAAAGAAAATTTTGGTCAATGAGCCAGTAAAAGCGGTGGACGATGTAAATGCAAATCAAATCACAAGCCCGGTTGGCGGTATTGTTGTGCCCGCTGTCAGATCCGCCCAATCCGGTAAACTTGTTATAGCTAATAATTTGAGTGTCGAAGATAATTTATCAACACCGGAAGTCTCAAACACAAATCAGGCAATTGACAATCCAATCCCACAAAACTCCGCAGTCAAAAAACAAAACCATGCCCGTAAAAAGCCCGGCTTTTTTGCCTCACTGCTTCAACGTAATAGAAAAAATGTGCGGTTAGGAAATAAACCGATCGATGATCGTCACAATTCTATTCTTCTGTCCAGTCGAACATCTTCACGTGCCAACCAGGTGACGGCGACGCCGATCACCGCGGGGTTGGCCAATATTTCCAATGTAATCAACGACCAAAACGGTAAAAACACTCGATTAGCCTCATCTGCGGGCCTCTCCAGGAATGCCGTGAATGGTATTGTCACCCAACACAGCGGTGTCAACGTAGACTGTATCACCCCCGGGGTTGTGCGCATTTTGCAATATGTTGAACAAAGATATGGAAGCAAACCGGTGGTCTCATCGGGTTACCGCAGCCCCTCACGCAATCGAAGGGCCGGTGGAGCACGTAATTCCATGCATATTTACTGTAGAGCAGTCGATATTCAGGTCAAGGGTGTTTCAAAATGGCACCTTGCCAAATTCCTGCGAACGGTTCCCGGGCGTGGTGGCGTTGGTACCTATTGCAGAACAAAGTCAGTTCATATTGATACCGGCCCAAAGCGTGACTGGCATTATCCCTGCCGTCGAAAATCTAAACGCCGACGCAAAGCCTGAGCATTTCAAAGGCTGTGTGATACTCAGGTTTGAACCCTGTTGTGCTATTTAAAAAAAGATCGGCAAAGCTGATTTTATAGCTTGATGCTTGAGAAAAACGCATCTATAACGCACCCGATCAGCGCCCTTCGTCTATCGGTTAGGACGCCAGGTTTTCAACCTGGAAAGAGGGGTTCGATTCCCCTAGGGCGTACCAAAAAACAACGCGTTGTGTTTTTGCTATCCAATAAACTGATAGATTAATCCGGGAAGCCAATATTTCAATTCATTATCCACAACTTTTGTCCACTACTTCCCTCATGACTTAGCTATGGACTAAACCACCTGCCCCGCTGCCCAGCCTGATGACCAGGCCCATTGGAAATTATAGCCGCCCAACCATCCGGTGACATCAACCACTTCTCCAATGAAATACAGGCCTGGCACTTTTTTTACCTCCATTGTACGCGAATTTAGTTCTGCGGTATCAACTCCACCCAGTGTCACCTCTGCGGTTCGGTACCCTTCTGTGCCTGCGGGTTTGATGATCCAGTTATTGAGTACCCTGGAAAGCTGTTTGTATTGCAATTTCGACAAGTTACCTGTTGGCCCACTAACGCCAGCCTCTGAAGCAATAAATTTTGCCAGCGCCAGGGGAAAAATGCCCGATAACCAGGTATAAATCTCCTGCTTGCCTGAAACCTGTTTTGCCTTGTTGATCGAACTGAGTTTTTCATTGTCTGTAAAGCAAATTTGCAGGGTATCTCCTTCACGCCAGTAGGAAGAAATTTGCAGCATTGCCGGGCCCGATAAGCCGCGATGGGTAAATAATGCCGGAAGAGCAAAACTGGCCTTGCCGGTTTTCACCTCACAGCGAAAGGCTATTCCGGCAAGGGGTTTAAAACTGTTTAAACGTTCCCGATCAAAGGTGAATGGTACCAGAGCGGGACGGGTTTCAAGTACTTCGACGCCAAACTGTTTCGCCAGAGCATAGCCAAATCCGGACGCTCCCATGTTTGGAACTGACTTACCCCCGGTGGCAACAACCAGGGAACGGCTACTGATCTTACCGGCCCTTGTGTGTGTGACAAATTCATTTTTCTGCCCTGATACAGAAAGAACTTTGGTATTCAACAATAAAGTCACGCTCGCATCTCGCATTTCATCAACCAGCATATTGATGATATCGGTTGAACGATTATCACAGAATAATTGTCCCAGTTCTTTCTCATGCCAGGCAATATTATGTCGCTCAACAAGAGAAATAAAATCTGCGGCAGTATATTGAGACAAGGCGGACTTGACGAAATGAGGGTTAGCCGAGATGAATCGATCAGCGCTGCAATGCAAGTTTGTAAAATTGCAGCGACCGCCTCCTGATATGCGTATTTTTTCTCCAGGCTTTTTTGCGTGATCTATGATCGTCACTTTGCGACCTTGCCTGCTTGCCTCGATTGCGCAAAGCATGCCTGCGGCCCCTGCTCCGATTACCAACACATCCGTTGAATTCAATTTACCATCCATTCGTGGAGCCGGGTTATCATAAGCTTACTCTATCCAAGCGAATACACTTCCTGAGCTTTCGAAATGTCTGCAAGATCGAATTTTCCAAATGAAACGAATTGTGAAATATCTTTTGAACTGCCTTCCACCGTCTGTTTAAAATCCTGTGACAAAAGTATCCGATTTCCAGTGGTTTTACACAACTCCTCCAGCTTACTTGCCAAATTGACGGCCGGTCCGACTACCGTGAAGTCTAGTCGGTCTTCTCCACCAACGTTGCCATAAGTGACTTCACCTACATGAAGGGATATCCCAAGAT
The DNA here is from genome assembly GCA_024224595.1 of Hyphomicrobiales bacterium. Taxonomy (GTDB): domain Bacteria; phylum Pseudomonadota; class Alphaproteobacteria; order Rhizobiales; family Rhizobiaceae; genus JAAEMP01. The sequence continues at coordinate 2,466 of JAAENI010000875.1, read as the reverse complement.
TTATCGGTTTCTCATTGCTGTTTTCACCATTGCCATTGCCGTTGTTGCTACCACTATTGTTGATTGTATCAATGACGCTTTGGGCGGAAGAAAGAGCATTTTCAGCCTGAGTTACATTGTCACTACCGCTGGAAACTGGGGAAATTGCCAACACTGCGTTGCCAATAAGTTTTAGTACTTCCCCTCCATTCTCGCTGATCGGACTAAGAACGGTTTCAAAATAGTGATCAAGCAGTTTCAGATATTCATTGCGCGGCATTTCCTCGGCCAGTTTTGTAGAATTTCTCAAGTCACTGAATAAAATTACAGCATGGATATCTTCACCCTTACCGCGGCGAATATCGCCATTTAACACTTTCTCTCCTGTGCGTTTACCCAAATATGTATCGAGCAGTGTGATGATATTGTTACGCAAGGTCAGCACTTCAAGATATTTGCTGATCACGCCCACACACTCAAATATCAAACCAAGATTGGCAATTGTAAAGCCATTTTCATGATCACAGGCAAGTGTTAGAGAATGGAATTGCCCATCGGAAAATCGCAGCGGCATGGCAACATAGTCTGTAGCCCGTTCCTTTTTGAGTTTTTCCATTATTGGGAACTGGAATTCGGTTTCGCCAGCATTTAACGGCTGACGCACACCTCTCAGGCCTTTTGTCATCAGGTTTAGCAGGCTATTGATATACCCGGGCGCATCAAAAATTTCATAGCTTGCGCGCGAGGTGGAAACTTCGTCACTTTCCCTATCCCATACAAAATTCGCGCCTGCTATTTGAGGGTGTAGTGACCAGATGGTCACATTCATCCGATAAACTGCAATGCCCGCTTCATCAAATTTACGTCCTATTGCCTGCACAAGTTCATGCCTGGTTTGATAAAATCCGGCTTCTCTCAGTATCCAGTCGCTTAGTGGTGAGTTGATATGGCTTTCGCCCAATTCTTTCTTTTGTGGAGGAAATTCAGATTCATATCGTTCAGCCACTGAACTGGCAAACGACAATCGACCTTCCGGACCGACTGATTCCGTCAACGGTGTCAAATAAGACCATGCACCATTTTCAATTTGTCCATCCGGCGTATTAACATGCCAATAACTGGCTGTTCCTTTGAATGGACAAAATGTACGAAATTCTGATGGCTCAAGGATGCCCGGATCAACTGCCTGCATTGGAAAGTAAAAGCAATCTGGCAGTCTGGTTTCACGCGGGATTGCAACCTGATCGCTTTTTGCCAATACATTTTGATTGTGAAAAGCTGTGACATAGCCATTTTGGCGTTCTATTTCAATTCGGGAACCTGGAGATATCATCACTCTTAACTATTGTTATTTGAGAGTCTGTTCAAGAATAAACAACATGGCTTGATTTTGCATAAATTGATTCAATATCACAGATATTTTCGCAACTCAGGGTGGAGCCCTTTGCAAGAGAATATTCTCCGATATAGCCAAGCGACCCTGCTTTGATTCAAATTGATTGGATTGCAAACAGGTGATCAATATCACATTTTTCTTTTCGTCTGATCGCTTTTGCCTGTGCCCATTTGTGCTCAACTGGATTGAGATCGGGTGGATATGGCGGTAGGTATTCCAAAGTATGTCCGGCATCCTTATTAGCCTTTTTCATGTCCTGGCGTTTGTGGAAACTTGCATTGTCCATAACGACAACAGCACCGGGAGGCAGCTTGGGAATAAGATCGGCTGTCAACCAACCATGGAATACATCACTGTCGATGTCGCATGGAAACAGACAAATAGCGAGCAAGGAACCGCCCAACAGTGCGTCGATTACATTGGTACGCCCTTTGGCATGCCAGTCACGGTGCCAAAACAACGCAGACCTTTGACCGCGTAACCGTGTGCGCGCGGCATATCATGGGTAAAACCACTTTCATCAATATAGACAATGGGTTTGCCAGCCTTCTCATGTCCGATGATCTTCTCCTGGAAGGCAGTAGGTCTGGCTGCGTCCGCCTTGGGATGGCAAAAGGCTTTTTTTTATATGTCCCACCAAGCTTTCGCAATGCCTGCCAGATCGCCTTGGGTGTCACGCCAAAGCGCATTGCTCGTTCGTATTGGTAGGCATCAGGATGTGTCTCCACATCCTTTGCCAGTTTATCAAGGTCAATCTTGCGCGGACGGTTCTCCCGCGTTGCCTTGAGTTCAACCTGCTTGCTCCAGCGGGTCAGACTGGCAATACCAATACCAAAGCGTTCCGAAGCTAGCGCAAAGGCAAGCCATTCTTTCTTGCGGATCGATAGAACATGGCGACGGAAATCAACCGAATAGGTCATTCAAAATATGCAATCAACTTAATGTCGATTGGCTACAGGTGCGCAGCAGGCAGTCGAAAACACTGAATCTATCCGCCCAGGAACAGGCGACCGACATCGGGATCATCAAGCAATTCTTTACCGGGGCCCGCTTTGGCCAATTCACCTGAGACCAGCACATAGCCAATATCG
>JAAENI010000874.1 GCA_024224595.1 Hyphomicrobiales bacterium | reverse complement strand
TGGCGCTGACTATGGCGGCTTCCTTGGGTGGAGGTTCAGCTATCGCTGCTGATACTCAATTTATTAGTATTGGAACGGGTGGTGTTACCGGCGTTTATTATCCAACTGGCGGTGCAATTTGCCGTTTGGTTAACAAAACCCGTAAGGAAACAGGTATTCGTTGTTCTGCTGAATCAACCGGTGGGTCAATCTACAACATTAATACCATTCGCGCTAACGAGTTGGAGTTTGGTGTAGCTCAATCAGATTGGCAGTACCATGCTTATAATGGCACTTCAAAATTCAAGGAAAAAGGCAAATTTGAAAAGCTTCGCGCTGTTTTCTCAGTACATGCTGAGCCAGTGACAGTGATTGCCCGAGACGATTCAAGTATTTCAAATATTTCCGATATCAAAGGCAAGCGTTTTAACATTGGTAACCCAGGTTCGGGTACGCTGGGCACTTGGGAAGTACTTGAAGCTGCTATGGGATGGAAACGCTCGGATTTGAAGTTGGCTTCAGGTATGAAGTCAGCTGAAACCGGTGCTGCTGTGTGCGATGACAAAATCGATGGTTATTTCTGGCTTGTTGGCCATCCATCTGCTTTGACCCAGGAATCGCTTGCCTCATGTGCAGCACACCTCGTGAATGTCACTGGTCCGGCAATTGACAAATTGATCGCTGACAACCCATATTACCGTTCGGCGACTATTCCTGCTGGGATGTATAACAACAAGGAAGACATCACTACATTTGGTGTTGGTGCTACATTTGTGACATCTACCGATGTACCAGAAGATGTTGTCTACACCGTTGTAAAATCAGTGTTTGAAAACTTTGACCAGTTCAAGAAACTTCATCCTGCATTTGCGCATCTTAAGCCGGAAGAAATGATTAAAGACGGTCTTTCTGCACCTCTACATGCTGGTGCTATGAAGTACTACAAAGAAAAAGGCTGGATGTAATTCCAGTTCAAAGTGGGGCGGAGAATTTCGTCCCACTTTCTTTATATGACTGAAATAGATAATAAAATTGCAGTCCGCGTAGATCAGTTTGGTAATTTTGGGGTAAGCCGAACATCTCATTGACTTATATATAGGCGCAAGCCTGAAGGGATTTGTCTGTTTGCCGAATATAATGGCATTCGGGCTGATATAGGAGGCACATTCAATGACCGACAATTCGAGCGCATCAAATTCGAAGACATCTGCTGAAGAACTGGTGGCGCAAGTCGATTCTGGTGCACGCAATTTAGGTGGATCACTTAAGAACTTGATCCCAACTCTCTGTTTGATTTGGGCGCTATACCAACTCTATATCGCTTCGCCCCTGCCATTCATGCTGACTGAGCTGACGGGTATTGATTTATTTATTTTTATCGGAAATCTCTCCATTTCACGCAAAATCCATTTGGTATTTGCGTTGGTTTTAGCCATTCTTGCATTCCCGATGCTTAAATCCAGTTCGCGAACAACGATACCGCTATATGACTGGACTTTGATTGTCCTTGGTGCCGGTGCAATTATTTATATGATCGTAATGGATAGTAATATTGCCGACCGCGCCGGTGACTTTACCCATTCGCAAATTTCCATCGATATGACTGTTGCCGTGGTTGGCATCTTTGTATTGACACTTGCCGTCTACCGCTCGCTGGGATTGCCGCTGGTAGTTGTGGCCGCCGTGTTGATGGCCTATGTCTTTATCGGTGGTGGGAACTGGGGCGGAGCCTCTTTTGTAAAAGGGACCTGGCATTTCTGGATGCAGGAAGAAGGTGTGTTTGGTAAGCCATTGTCTGTGTCGGCCCAGACCATATTTCTATTCGTCCTTTTTGGGGCTATTCTGGAAAAAGCAGGAGCAGGCGGATATTTCATTAAGATCGCGTTCGCGCTTCTTGGACATTTCCGTGGCGGACCCGCTAAAGCAGCGGTGATTGCTTCCGCATTGAGTGGCCTGTATTCCGGCTCATCTATTGCCAATGTGGTGACTACGGGTACATTTACCATTCCGCTGATGAAAAGAACCGGACTTTCACCCGAAAAAGCCGGTGCAATTGAAGTGGCTTCATCCACTAATGGTCAGTTGACACCGCCAGTGATGGGTGCCGCTGCATTCCTCATCGCAGAATTTACAGGTGTTGAATATACGACTTTATTGAAACATGCTCTGCTGCCAGCTTTGGTTTCCTACATTGCACTGGTCTATATCGTTCATTTGGAAGCCTGTAAAATGCGCCTTGAAGGCATGCAGAAACCTTCTTCAACCACGACGTTCTTGCGTAAGGTGATTGGCTTCCTGACGGGCTTTATCATAATCTCGTTTCTGTTCATTGCTGTTTATTATACCCTTGGATGGGTAAAATCCGTAAATCCGGATCTCTCCGTATATACTGTGATGGCGATCATGGCATTCTTCTACCTGATCCTGGCATATATGGCATCAAAACACCCTGATCTGGAAGAAGATGACCCGGAAGCCCCCATGACTGAACTGCCACCGGCAGGTAAAACAGCTATCACGGGCCTTTACTTCCTGTTGCCGATCATTCTGTTGCTATGGTGTATCCTGCCTTCGCCTGAGCGATTGTCCGCACACCTCTCAGCATTCTATGCCTGTCTAGCGATGATATTTGTTGCTGTTACTCAAAAACCGCTTAAGGCGATTTTCCGTGGTGAAAGCCAACTGGTAGAAAACTTCAGAATTGGTGTTTACAACTGTGTTGACGGCATGATCGCTGGTGCCAGGAACATGATCTCGATTGGTATCGCAACTGCGGCAGCTGGTGTGATTGTCGGATCAATTTCGCTTACTGGTGCCCATGGAATTGTTGGCGAGTTTGTTGAGTTCCTTTCCGGTGGTAACCTGCTGGTCATGCTGGTTCTTGTAGCCATCATGAGCCTGATACTGGGTATGGGATTGCCTACGACCGCCAACTATCTCGTGGTTGCATCCCTGATGGCACCAGTGATCGTTGCCCTGGGTGCAAAATCAGGGTTGATTGTTCCATTGGTTGCTGTTCACCTGTTTGTATTTTATTTTGGTATTCTAGCTGATGATACTCCACCAGTGGGTCTGGCGGCCTATGCCGCCGCTGCGATCTCAAAAGGAGATCCGATCAAAACCGGTGTACAGGGATTTGCCTATGACATCAGAACCGCTTTGCTGCCGTTCCTGTTCATCTTCAACACTGAATTGTTGTTGATTGATGTGACCTTGTTTAAGGCGGTCTTCATCTTCATTATTGCAACTATTGCGATGATGTTGTTTGCTGCGGCAACACAGGGCTGGTTTTTTACCAAAAGCAAAATCTGGGAAAGTGTCGCGCTGTTACTGATCGCGTTCACGCTGTTCAGACCAGGCTATTGGTTAGACACGGTTTCTTCACCTTATGATGACCGTCCTGGTGCTGAAGCAATCAAACTCGCGGAAACTCTTCCAGAGAATGCAACAATGCGTATCAAGATATCCGGTCCAGACTTTGATAATTCGGATATTAAAAACTTTACCACTTTATTGCTTGAACTTGGGCCCAAAGCAGATGGGGAAACCCGTTTAACAAAAGCCGGGTTAATGGTGCTTGAAGAAGACGGCAAGTTGATCCTTGATGGTCTCACATGGGATTCAAAACACAAGCACGTCGATAAACTGTTCACGATCGGAGATTTAGACAGTCCCGCAACCATTGACACAGTTCAATTGAAGCGAGGTCGTTTCGTGAAAGAACTGTTCTATATTCCGGCGCTGTTACTACTTGTGTTGATCATATTTCTTCAACGTGCCCGACATGGTAGAATTGAAGAAACCCAACCACAAGCTGCCTGATAGGAATATAGCAATGACTAAGTCTATTCTTTTGCCAATTGATCTCGATCAGCAAAGTTCCTGGGAACATTGTCTGCCCGTAGCGATCAAGATGGCGCGTAGTGAAAATGCTGAGTTGCATGTATTGTCTGTCATTCCTGACTATGGCATGTCAGTCGTCAGTTCGTTTTTCCCCCCGGATCATGCAAAAAATGCCATGGCGGAGGCGAGGAAACTGATTAGGGAATTTGTTGCTGAGAACATATCGGATGATTTGAATGTCAAAACCCATATCCATTTTGGTTCAATTTACAAAGAGATTTTGAAAGCCGCCGATGAGATTGATTGCGGCTTGATAATCATGGCATCCCATCGTCCGGAATCCAAAGATTATCTGCTTGGTCCCAATGCTGCGCGTGTAGTGCGTCACGCAAAGCAGTCTATATATGTGGTTCGCGCTTAAAACGTATTACGCTGAAAAACGCGTTTGTGATATTATACACAGTCAAGAAAACAAGAAATAGGGCACTAGCAGTCTGTCGGACTTGCACAATCACTGTTAACAAAACTGGATATTGGTCCGATTTTTCGATCATTTTCGTTAAATATTTCCGATACTCGCCTCAAATGATCGAAATATCGACC
>JAAENI010000873.1 GCA_024224595.1 Hyphomicrobiales bacterium | reverse complement strand
TTCCCTTGAAATCAAAGGTAATGCCGGAGCCCATGTGAGGCAGACCGGGCAGCGCAATATTGGTTATCGTTTTACCAGTGTTAAGATTGATAACACGGGCACTTTTTTTGTCGCGAGATGATCCCAGCATATTGGCGTAAGGCTGATCGAAGAAAAAGTCATCAAGTGGATCACCTGTAGCAATGCGCCTGAGGGCGAACATACCTTTGGCAGAATTTGCTGTGCTGGTATCGGTTGAAATTTCCCACGCCTCGGGTATGTCTTTAAGCGCCGCTATAAAACTCTTGCGAGGGCGAGCCTGATAAACTGCACTGACGCGTGAACTCTCACCATCGGCAGATTTGACATCGAATATTTTGTCTACACTTAGATCTTCAGCACTCAGTAATACAAGTGAATGAGGCAGATAATTTGCAACAGCCAGGGTTGTTCCATCCGATGAGATTGCCATATTTCGGGTATTTATTCCGGCGCGCACTTCAGCAAGTATTTCCAAAGTGTAGAGGTCAAACTTTGTAATCCAGCCATCGCGTGAAGCAAAGAATACATGACGACCGTCGGGCGTGAATTTTGGCCCGCCATGCAAGGCAAAGCGACTTTCAAAACGGTGAATAGGCTCGAAATTGTCACCATTGAGAATGGTAATATGGTGGTCGCCGCTTTCGACCACAACAAACAGATTAAGTGGATCAGCCTTGTACAGGGGTTTCTTAATCCATTTGTCAACTTCCACCGCTATTTGGCGAGAGGCTTCGATTTGGGTCCTGCCCCATTGTGGTATGTAGGGCAGTTCGGTGTAAATATACTCGGCCAGTGCGGCAATTTGTTGCTCAGACAACTGTTCCCCAAACGCTGGCATCTGCGTTGCAGTCAATCCATTTGCGATAACCTTCCGCGCCTTTTTCTTGCGCAACCTCTTTAGATTTTGCGGAAGCAAGGCTGGTCCGATCTTGCCCAACCGGTCAGCCCCGTGACATTCCGCACATTTTTCCTTGTAAAGGATTTCTCCGGTTTCCTCACTTTGAACTGAATTACCAGCGAATATGATAATCAGAATGGTGATCAACACTCTAATCGAATTGTACAGACGCAGCATGTTTTACTCCCCTGAATGGTGTTACACGAAGGCGGGGGGCATTTTCTTTCAGACCAATTTCGGTATCGCTAAGATAACAGGCCGGGTCTTCATCCCATGGATCGCCAGTTAATTGCATGGCGCGAACCCGGGTGTTGCCGCCACAAATATCAAAATGCCGACAATCTGAGCATCGTCCTTTGATGATGCGTGGTGACTGTTTCAAACCGGCCATTACCGGATCAGACAAATCCGACCAGATATCTCCGAATTTGCGGGTTGTCACATTACCGATTTTGTAGTGCCACCACATTGTGTCTGGATGAACATCACCAAGGTTGTCAATATTGGCAATATTGACACCGGTGGAATTGCCTCCCCATTGCACAAGTTTAGCCCGGATATGGTCATATTTTTCCGGGAAATTCCGTTTAACCCACAACAACAAATATGCGCCATCCGCATCATTGTTGCCAGTAACAAATTCTTTGTTGCCACCATCAGCAGCATCTTCATAGGCTGCCTTAAACAAGGTATCCATCATCAAGCGTGTTGTCACATGGGCGGCATCATCCTGGCGATTTTTGTTTCCTCGACCGGCATAGGACAGATGTGACAGATAGAATTTATCGATTTTTTCTTTATCCATCAATTCAAGCATGTCCTTCAACTGATGGATATTATCCATGGTTGCGGTAAAACGCATGCCAACTTTTATGCCCTTTGCCAATGCCAGACGAATACCGTTCAAGGCTTCATCAAATGCGCCAATCTTGCCTCGAAATCTGTCGTTGGTTTCACCAATACCATCCAGCGAGATGCCAAGATAATCGTAACCAACATCGGCTATATCATCGATATTGTCTTTGGTAATTCTAGTGCCATTTGAAGATAGACCAACATAAAAACCACTGGCTTTGGCATGTTTGGATGTGTCGAAAATATCTGACCGCAACAACGGTTCACCACCCGACAATATCAATACCGGCACCTTGAATGCCTTGAGATCATCCATAACGCTGAAGATTTGTGAAGTATTCAGTTCTCCGGGAAAATCCACATCGCCGGAGATCGAATAACAGTGCTTGCATTTGAGATTGCACCGGCGAACGAGATTCCAAATCACTACCGGCCCCGGGGCGCTGCAGGTTTTAACCAGTGGAGTCGAAGCAACAATTTCTTTCATAAACTTACTTAGTCTGAACATCGTCTTTTCACTTTTTTTGCGGACTACACAATCTTAGGCCGGTTTTTTTTAGTATTCGGGTTGAATATAATATTTCATAAGTGCTGCAAACGTCCCCCAATATAGTGGCAATAGCGGAAGCTTTTTCTTCTACTTCAGCACGTGTTTTGGCATGGATCATGGCAAACAGGTTATAAGGCCAGGCGGGAAAATGACGAGGTCTTTTGTAACAATGGGAAACATAATCCAATGTGCCAATAATTTCGCCAAATTCATCAACTGTCTCATCATCAATATCCCAAACTGACATGCCATTGGCGACATAGCCAAGGTGATAGTGATTGGGAACCGCACCGATGCGGCGAATGATTCCGTTTTCCAGCATCACCTCCAGGCGATATTTGATTTCATTGGCAGAGATACCAATTTGTTTACCTATTGCGTCAAAGGGCCGCTCCACTAGTGGAAGGCCTTTTTGTGTAGCAAAAATGATTCTACGATCAATTTCATCAATTCCCTCATTATTTTTTTTGGTGGTTTTCATGCCTGTAACCTCAGTCCAATGAAATACTCCTTTTCTTTCGGGCAGTCATAAACCTTTAATCCGGTTTCGTTTTCTATTGCGCGGATTACCTTCTTGATCTCGCCCGGCGTCTCAGTAGTAATTACAAACCACATGTTAAACGCGTGTTCGCGTTGATAATTGTGGGCAACCTGGTAGTAACTGTTTACGATTTCCGTGACCTCATCATAGCGCTCACTGGGAACACAAAGTGCCGCAAGTGTTACTTCCCCGCCCATACGCTGTGAATTAAATAATGGCCCAAACCGGGTAAGCGCGCCGGATTCAAGAAGATTGTCAAGACGTTCAATCAACTCCTCAGAACTAATATTAAGCCACGAAGCGACTTGAGCATAAGGTTTATCTACGATTGGAAATCCTCCCTGCAAGGTATTGATAATCTGCCGGTCAAGAGTATCGTATTCAGCTGGCTTGCTCATATAAACCTCCATTCACTTTCCCCGCAGTCGAAAACCGTGCACCTGTCTGCTTGAAACAGCGACGCGAGAAAAGTGTTTTTGAGGGGTAGGACTCAAGGCCTGCTGTTTTTTTGAGGCCATCTATTTGCTCTTCAACCACCGCTCTTTCACGACCATGGATCATGCAGTATAAATTGAATTGCCAAACCGGTGGGTGGCGCGCGCGGCAATAGCACAGAGTAACAAAATCATGGGTAATAATTTTTTGTGCAACAATATCGATCTCTTCATCCGGTACATCCCACACAACCATGGCATTGGCACGAAACCCCAATTGCCTGTGCTTTAATACCAGACCAAACCGGCGAATAATCCCGGTGGTCTGCATGCGTGATAACCGGTTGATGACATCTTCTTCGCTCATTTGCAGTTGTTCACCAATTAGCGAATATGGAGATTCACACAACGGCAGGCCATCTTCTATTGCACCAAGAAGTCTAATGTCGTGCTGATCAATTTGCAGATTGACCGGAGTTTTCATATGGTAAAGCCCAAATCAATATGGAAAGCTTTTTCTAGCGGCAGTCTAATTGTGTCATAACCGGTTCTTTGCTCTATTTCGGACAACACTTGCTCAAGTTCGATATCGCTGGAAGCTGTGACAACGAACCAGAGGTTAAGACTGTTTTCTCTCTCATAATTATGGTTGACCTGCGGTTGAACAGAGACAATTTGGGCGATGTATTCCAAATGCTCTGGCTGGACAGCCATGGCTACCAGCGAGCTGGCACCCGCCGTATTCGGACGCACAACTGCACCAACCCGGGACAATACTCCACGTTTTTTCAGCGAAGCCAAAAAAGCGATAACGTCACATTCCCGAATTCCCAGTTCATCAGCGATTAGTGCATAGGGGCGCGGAGACAGTGGAAAACCGCGTTGCCAGCTATTCACCAGTTTCTTCTCAATTGTGCTAAGTTCCATGGTTACAAACCAATCCTGCCTGCCCGCCAGGTGAAAAATATCCCACTTGGTGCTTGTGCGGGCAACGATGCTACTTTTGTTAGCGTCCTTGTGTCATAGATATCAATACGGTTTTCATCGCGCACCGACACCCAAACCTGTTCGCCGCGTGGGGTAAATTCCATGTGCAGTATAGCTTTGCCGGGTATCAGTTGCTTGATGATCTTACCGGTTGGCACATCGATCACCTGGATTGTGTCGTTACGCGGATGAGCAAAATTTACCCAAATCTGGCGACCATCCGGTCGTGCCATGACAAACACAGGCTGGCCATGCACCTTGATAGCACTATTTTGATGGAATGATTTTGCACTGACGCTGAGTACTTCATGATGACCGACGGCTGGCAGGAAGAATCGGTCACCGGCCTGAGCCCAGCCTTCCAGATGAGGCATTTTGTAAACAGGAAGCGCTTTTTCACCGCGACCATAACCGTTCAGTATTCGCTTGGCGACCGGTTTATCTGCCCACAGGTCGATCATCGCCATGCCATCTTCACCAAATAAACCGGCAATATAGTAACGCCCGTCACCACTGATCAGGGCGTCATAAGGCTGAATGCCAATATCTCGCAACTTGGTCAGTTTGGGGCTGCCCCCGGCCAGGCATCCACTGCAATCGGCAATCCAGATTTCGCCAGCATCGTACAGGGTAAAGACAAATCGTCCACCCGGTGCATCGACCAGGCCAACGGTTTTTGAAAGATCGTTGTCCGCCCCGAAACCAGCTGCAATTGTGGCAATTGGTTCAAGTGTTTGTGAATTGAAAATATTGACTCCACCTGGTTTATAGTTGGAGACGGCCAGCAGACTGCCATCATCAGAAATTGCCCCGCCCATCGAGTTGCCCGCCTGGATGATGCGTTTGACAAGCCTGCGTGTCAGCAACTCTATTTTGCTCAATCCGCCATCACGACCGAAAACGAAAGCATAACGCTCATCGCG
>JAAENI010000872.1 GCA_024224595.1 Hyphomicrobiales bacterium | reverse complement strand
CATCGCGCCTAACGGCTTTGGCCATAACACGGAATTTGCGGGCAGAATTTCAGACAGCGTACTGTCGATCCTGACCAATGCCCAGGTTCAGGCGCTGGTGAATATGGCAAATACCCAGGCCGCACTGGTTGATGCATACGGATATAAACGTTTCGTCATGATAAAGGCATTCCGGCGTCTTTTGGACAATGACCTGCCAAGCGGGTCCACGGGGCTGGATGAAAGTCAACTGATTGAATTCACTGCTGATTTATATGAGATTGATGCGGAAATCAGTTACGAGCGGGGCAGTGTGCTCGGCGGGATTGTGGCGGAACTGACTGATGCCCAGAAAACAGAACTGACAGAATTGCAGAATGCATTTAATACGCTGTTCGAAGCAGCGGGCGAGGGGGGAACTATTGATTCCAATGACTGGCCCGCGGCAAGCCAGGTGGACTTATCCGGCCTTACAGTCAGTGACGGGCGTGTGCTTGTAAGCACATACGCGACCCAGTTGTACAGTTGGTACCTGGGTTCAGTCACAGGGGACACCTATTTCTGCCCGGAACGCCATGGTACGTACTTTGGTTCTTTTTACATGAAAGATATCCCACCCCTGACTGCAAAGGAAGCAGTTACCATTGATTCCAACCTGACCGCGGATATGGGAACTGCTTTTCTGAATGCACTGGACAGCACCCAGAAGACCCTGGTGACCGGCTTGGTGACTATCCAGGAAACCGATTTGAACAATCTTGTTACAAAGCGGCGGGAAATATCGGAAAAACTGCGGCTTTTTATGAACGGCACATCCGTGGACAAAGACGATGTGACAGCCCTTGTTCGGCAATACGGGGAATATGAGGGTGCGATGATGTACCACTACGCGACCAACTTTGCAGCAGTGGGAAATTCCCTGACAAATGACCAGGCAGATACGGTGATGGAAATTCGTCTGGATTATTATGAAACGTTTCCTGACTACCAGGCAAATTCCAATGCCTACGACTGTTCCGGAGCGTGGCTGTATGCATCAAAAGTCGAAATGCCTGAAATTGAGAACACTGATTTCCTGTTTACCGCATCTGCGGGGTCATCCCCCTCTGCATCGTTCAGCTTCTCACCGAGTGCGCCGACTCCCGGACAAACAGTTCAGTTCACTGACTTCTCAAGTGCCAGTCCCACTTCGTGGAGTTGGAGCTTTGATGACGGAGGCAGCAGCACCGAGCAAAATCCGACTCACGTCTTTGCTACTGCAAAAACCTACACTGTGACTCTCACCGCAACCAATGCAAACGGATCCGGTACCGCAAGCAAGAGCATCACCGTGACAAGCGAAAGCAGTGACGGCGTTACTGACGGGACCATCGAGAAACTTGCCGACGGATTCACATTTACGGAGGGACCGGCTGCTGACGCAAATGGCAATGTATTTTTCACGGATATCCCTGCAAACCGAATTCACAAATGGTCCACAGGCGGCCAATTAACAACCTTTCTTGAAAACTCCGGGGGAGCAAACGGTCTTTTCTTTGACAATCAAGGCAATCTTCTGGCCTGTCAAGGAGGCAACGGCCAACTTGTTTCCATAGATACCCAGGGCACTGTGACTGTCCTGGCTGATAAATATAATGACAAAGCCTTTAATCGGCCTAATGATCTCTGGGTTGATCCCAAAGGAGGCGTTTATTTTTCCGATCCTGTCTATGGGGATGCTTCGGTTGTGCAGGATGGTGAAGATGTATATTATCTGACACCCAGACAGGATAATGTTATGCGGGTCGTCGATGACATGGTCAGACCCAATGGGATAATTGGCACTTCTGATGGAAAAACACTCTATGTGACTGATCACGGGGCAGGAGAAACTTACAGTTACACCATCAGTGAAAACGGGTCTTTGTCTGATAAAACACTTTTTGTTTCCAAAGGCGCTGACGGAATGACAATTGACAGTGAGGGCAATATTTACCTGACTGAAAACGGAGTCCTGGTTTATGATTCATCCGGCAATAAAATTGATGAAATCGCTGTTCCGGAACAAACCACCAATGTCTGTTTTGGCGGCAGCGACGGGCAGACACTTTTTATAACAGCAGGAACCTCGCTCTATTCAATCAGGATGCGTGTGAAAGGTGTGTCAGATAACCAGACTTCTGATACAAAAGGAGATATTGACGGAAACGGGTCTGTTGATATGAGCGATGCTGTTTCAGTATTGCAGGTGATGGCCGGGATAACACCTGTCACTCCTGTCAGCAAAGAAGCGGATGTTAACGGGGATGCAGTGATTGGCCTTCAAGAGGCGGCTTATATTCTTCAGGAAATTTCCAGCATCAGGTAATAAAAGAAATAATTTATCATTCCAACTGGATTAGCCAATCCAGCACCGCAAAATGTAAAACGATTTTCCAAATCGTTTGAGTGTAACCAAAATTGTGCAATTGAGAATGAAACCCTAAGGGTTTTCAAAACCCTTAGGGTTTAATGTGTTCTGTTTTTGTTACACTCAAATCGTTTT
>JAAENI010000871.1 GCA_024224595.1 Hyphomicrobiales bacterium | reverse complement strand
TATTCAGACGCCGCCCAGGACCAAACCACCCGCGCCATTGAGCCTTTAGGCCTATATTACTGGGGCAAAGTCTGGACTTGAGTTGACTGGTGGCGCAAGCGAAACGACTTCCGGTCGTTTCGTATTGATCGTATAGGTGAGCTGGAAGCGACCGATGCGCAATTTGTGCATGCCAAAGGCAAGACCCTGACGGACTATCTGGCGAAGATGGTGAAGGAGGAAGGGGTAAACCTGCCGGATTCGATCAGACCGGGTGGGGTTTGAGGATTGAGGTTGGGGTGGCAGAATTGACAGGAGAAATGTGAATTTTGGTGCAATCATTTCTGCCTGTGACGGCAGATATTGATGCATCTCGTGTATAGGACCACTATTCCTCAGATGTAGTGGTTCAGAAACCATCAGCGGACCTCCCAGTTTGATTTGGTATATCGGCAAATCTTCAATGCAAACGTCGCGTTGTGGTGTTGAATGGCAATGATGGGGAGAATTGCCCTTCGCTATGCAATGCACCAACAGCAATATTCTGATAATGCTATTGCTAGATTTATGAGCAACCATCCAATTTGCGACACAGGCTGAACTGGGAAAATGTGCGATATAGCTACCGTCGAGCCTTTGCACTTTACCTGTAGCAATGTGGGCCTTCCCGCTATTCAACTTATTCTGTTTTTGTCTAGATTTGATCCATTGCCACTTTAGATCAAATGAATTTGAGCAAAAGAGTAGTTCATACTTTTTATTTGATCACGAAGGAATGAAAAGTTTGCTGTGTCAAAAAAAGATCGACACGATAGATAAATTAGAAATGGTGTGTGTCTTATCGTCTTCCATCTAATGACGTATGCGGCGGCAACCAGCGACTGGACCT
>JAAENI010000870.1 GCA_024224595.1 Hyphomicrobiales bacterium | reverse complement strand
TCTGCCAGTGTCGATGCACCAAAGTGATGGCATTCATCCACATAGATGTGGAACGGTTTGCGCTCGTTACTTCGCGTGAGCGCTACCAGGTGCAACTGGCTCATGATCAATGAACCAATGAGTGCCGATTTTTCAATTCCTAACTGGCCATGTGGCAGAGAGATGATCAAAATCTTGCCGCTATCCATAATGTCTCTCAGATCAAGGTGAGATTTTGGTTGGCCGATGCATGTGCGAATGGCGGGATCAGAAATCAGTGCGCCAATCTTGTTCAGTGTTGAAAGCGTTCGTTCGCGCTGTTCCCTTTCAGGCATGTGCTCTTCAAAATCGATCTTCCAGAAATCGGCAATGGTTGGATCTTTGATATGGCTGATGACTCGCTTTCGGTATTTCGGGCTGGTGAGCAAAAACTTCAAACCCAGCAATGTGCCATCCGGCATATCCATCATGGCGCGAGCACCATTGTACAAAAACTGATCCAGCGCCGGTGTGGTAATATCGGTGTATCCCCACACTGCTTTGAAGCTGTCGACAATCGATGAGGCGACAAACGATTTTCGTTCCTCGGGAACATTGTCAAAGACGTTAAAGCCAATCGCCAATTCATATGGATTGAAATAAATTACATCTTGCCGTCGTGATTTTGGAATGTGTTTGATAATGTCCTCGGCTCCATCGCCATGCGGATCGAAGAATGCAATTCCTTCACCATTTATGATGTCATCAACCGCCCATCGAACCATTGCGGTTGATTTCCCCACTCCGGTTTTGCCAATCACCCAGGTATGGGAAAAGCGCCTGTTGTTCATCACAGGTGCAAAGTCGTATCGTTTTTTCGACGCGTCATATTGTTTTGAAAGACCGAGTTGCATGGCACAAAAGGCGGCGCTCCATCACCTCGAACATCCATCTTTGGTGTGAGGAGCAAGAGGAATGTAACACCGCCGTTTATGAAGAACTGTCCCTACCTATTATAGCGCTTTGAAAATATAATTGTTACAGGGAAAAATCGGCCATATCCTCGCGGCCATATTCTATTCAGTGAGGAAATGTATCTGTTACACCAGTACGGTATTGG
>JAAENI010000869.1 GCA_024224595.1 Hyphomicrobiales bacterium | reverse complement strand
GCCACTGTACCAGGATACGATATTCTTCATCGTTGAGGTTCGGCATTGCAAACGGCATACCCTGCTTTGGGAACTTCCTGGCGTATTTATCAAAGGTTTCAACCGTAGGGCAACTTTCTGAGCGTGCCAGCGACAAATCAACTGAGTCGGGCAACATGCCTACGCGGGCTTGCGGGTTCATCTGTTTGAGGCGCAGCATTTGATACATCACCGACTGCTCCAGGTTGGTTTCGGGCACATCGTCACCCTCATTAATTACACTGTGAAAGCCTTTCTGGCGCCATTCTTCGGTGGATTTTGCGTCAATGTACAGACGCGTAGGCGACATCGTTTTAAAGCGTGCCCCGTTGTACACGGATTCAATATTGGCACCACGCTCAACGCCAGCCGGCGAGGACAATTTCAACTGACAGGGCGCATCATAGCAACCATGACACACCACACAGCGTCGTTCCAGCACAGGTTGAACCTGTGTGTTGTAGGAAATATCTTCACTCGGCAGGGTTTCCAGCAGGGCCAGGTCGATTGTAGCCTGCTGTTTGGTAATGCTTTGCTGCTTACCGCCACAGGAAGTTAGCAAAAACAATGACAGCAGCAATAAAATCAGAACCGGTGATTTGACATTTTGATATCGAGGCGAATTTGACATATCAATTTGCAGGGACTTCAGGTACATAAAAAATTCCATAAACAGATGGATTCAGTAGAGCAACTAGTTTAGCAAACAAAACCCCTTCCCATAACACCAGGAGCCTGTCGGACTTAACATGTTTTGCTCAAAACCCATGAATATCGATAAACTTAGCTTATCCTGCTCGTCAAATAGAACAACTATTTTCCTCCCACGATAAACCAATTTTATCCGATCTCATGAATTCTGCCTCAATACAGCTAAATCCGACAGACCCCTAGCAAACAAAAAAGCCCGGCAGAGGGATTATGTATTGATCAAGCCGTGAATAATGGGTTCAAAAATAATCTCCATTGCCAGGCCCATTTTACCGCCCGGCACCACCAGGGTGTTGCGCCGTGACATAAATGAATCATGAATCATCATTTGCAAAT
>JAAENI010000868.1 GCA_024224595.1 Hyphomicrobiales bacterium | reverse complement strand
TCCTTTGGCGCCTGCCGTGCAAAACCCGGCCGCTTATTGCATCGGTGATACCGCAACACCCCTTTCGGCTACAGGCGAAAACCTCCTGTGGTATGATAACAATGGCAATATCATTGGTGCCACTGCACCAACGCCAGCAACAACTACTGCCGGAAACACCAGCTATTTTGTCTCACAAACGGTTAATGATTGTGAAAGTCCACAGGCAGAAATCGTCGTACAAATCACCGATTGTGGCTGTCAGGACCCTGCTTTTATTGATGAAATTACCATTTCTGACAATGAAGTATGCGAGGGAACAACTCTTACCCTTTCTGCAACCATCAGCGGGGGCGCAAATTCCGGAACATGGACGGTCAATCCTGCCGATGCAGGCTCCTTTGGTGATGATACGGCATTGAATACGATTTTTACACCTTCCTCAACAGGTAATTTCGTCATCTCTTTCACCACCAATGACCCTGATGGCGCAGGAACCGATTGTACTGCAGTGATGCAAAACCTCAATTTGACGGTACATCCCATTCCTTTGGCGCCTGCCGTGCAAAACCCAGCCGCTTATTGTATCGGGGATACCGCAACACCCCTTTCGGCTACAGGCGAAAACCTCCTGTGGTATGATAACAATGGCAATCTCATTGGTGCCACTGCACCAACGCCAGCAACAACTACTGCCGGAAACACCAGCTA
>JAAENI010000867.1 GCA_024224595.1 Hyphomicrobiales bacterium | reverse complement strand
GGGGAGTGAATGGTTACATAACAACTTTCCTGGTTTGCCCATATAGACATAATTGTCCTTGGAGGAACGTAATGATAATTGAGCTAACAACAGCGGTTGAAGCAGTTTTAGAAAAACGAGACAATGGTGATTTGCTGTTGCGAAACAAAATAAAAATTGCTGAATATCCCGCTAATCTGTTGACCTGGCTCCGAGAGAATGCTGCCCGTTTTCCCAACAAACCATTTTTGCAGGAAAGGGGAACAGACGGTGCCTGGGTGGGTATTACCTATGCAGAAGCATTGGCGAAGGTTAATCAACTTAGCAATGGTCTGGTTGCCTTAAATCTTGCAGCCGATGCACCTATTGCCATTCTCTCTCACAACTGCATCAACATGGCGTTGATCCAATTTGCCGCCATGCAAATTGGGTATCCTGTGATACCCATTAGCTTTGCCTATTCGGTCCGCTCTGAAACTGGGGTGCTGGTCAAACATATTCTTGACACAACCAACGCAGCTATGTTGGTGATGTCAGATGCTGATATACACATGCCGAAGTTGAGCCAGTGGGACAATCATGGGCGACGGCTTTTTGCGTTTGCGAACAGCAATAAATATGAGGATGTGGCTGATTTTGGGGGATTATTTGCGGTTGAGCATGAATTATGTGACAAAGCGGAGAAATGGTTTACGGCCGTTACCCCCGACACCCTCGCCAAAATCC
>JAAENI010000866.1 GCA_024224595.1 Hyphomicrobiales bacterium | reverse complement strand
TTCGTTAAATATTCCCGATATTCGCCTCAAATGATCGAAATATCGACCTCAATTCCAGTTCTGTTCTCAATAATTGCTCAAGTCCGACAGCCTGCTAGGCACCAACAATATTTTGTTCCGGCCCATAGGGGAAACCGGTGATGTTTTCTGCGCCGTCTTCGGTGATAATCAGGATATCATGTTCGCGGTAGCCGCCTGCACCGGGCATAGATTGCGGTATGGTGAGCATTGGTTCCATTGATATGACCATGCCTGGTTCAAGCACTGTGTCGATATCCTCGCGCAGTTCCAGACCAGCCTCACGGCCATAATAATGTGACAACACACCAAAGGAATGGCCATAGCCAAAAGTGCGATATTGCAACAGGTTTTTTTCGGTAAAAAACTCATTGACGCCCTCGCAGATTTGGGCACAACTTTTGCCTGGCCCAATGAGAGAAATGCCAAGCTCATGAGCATCGACATTTGCCTGCCATAAATTCAATGAAGCGTCATCAGGCTGACCCAGAAAAAGGGTGCGTTCAAGGGCGGTATAATAGCCGGAAATCATCGGGAAGGCATTGAGGCTGAGGACGTCGCCGATCTGCAACTTTCGTGTTGTCACCGGATTGTGTGCTCCATCGGTATTGAGGCCTGACTGAAACCAAACCCAGTTGTCGCGTAATTCTGAACCGGGATGAGAGCGGGCAATTTCCAACTCCATGGCATTGCGTCCAGCCATAGCAATTTCGATTTCGCTGACATTGACGCCAATAGCATCTTTGATCGCCGCGCCACCGATGTCGGCGACACGAGCACCTTCACGAATGAGGAAACGCTCCGCTTCGGATTTCTGCATGCGTTGCAACATCGTGGCTGGAGCGATATCTGCGATTTCGCTTGCGCCTAAAAATTCGGCCATTTTTGAGGATTGGGAAAGTGTCAGGTGATCGCCTTCCACACCAATGGCTTTCGCCTTGCCAAGGACGGATTGTACAGCACGCCAGTAATTATCACGCTTCCAGTCTGTGTAGGTCAAATTCTCGCAGGCTGATTGACGACCGGGTTGTCCGCCATCGATATTGGCGGAAATCGTAACCACATTACTGGAGGTGACAACACAACCGTAAGGCCGACCAAAGGCGCAATAAAGAAAGCCACTGTAGTAGGCAATATTGTGCATGCTGGTCAGCAGTACCGCATCCAGTTCCTGCTCTGCCATGGTGGCGCGCAGGCCTGCTATGCGGCTGTCATACTCAGATTGAGAAAACGGCAGTGTGCCACGTGAACCATTGCTGAAATTGAAGTATTCAGGCCGTTGTACTTGATCATTCATTGAAGGTAATCCCGATTATGCCGGAGCAGTCCCCGGACCAAATTATCCGGGCGTTCAGGACTGAAGTGGACTGAACCACAGGCGAGGAATTCGAGTTAATCAAATAAACCGGATACTCCTGCAACGACGCCATCGTTGCCTGCCTGAATGGCTCATAGCATATTTATCCAGCCGGGAATATTAATATTTTGCTTCAACTAATCAATAGTTGAAACAATGAATCAAATAGTTAATTTTAATGTTTATATTCAATATTTTACGTTGTTTTATAATATATTGAATCGCCGGTTGCCTTGTCAGAGTTAATTTTTCGATCTAACAATTTGTACAACAAGACAATAGAATGTTTGATGTTTTACTTTAACAAACAGCTATTTCAGAGTACGTCCTGCAAATGGTCAAAGTGATCAAACTTTTGCATGTGGGCAATGTCTTTAATAGGCAGATTGCGATAGCCTTTTGTAAACAAAACAAACGGCACATTTGCTGCTTCAGCGGTCCGGGCATCTGTCTCGCTATCACCGATATAAATGGTTCGGGAAGGCGCGATGCCGAGCCTTTGGCAGGCAGTCAGGTAGGGAGCGGGATCAGGCTTCCTGGTTGGGGTTGTATCACCACCCACAACCACTTCAAAATACTGATCCAACCTCAGGGTTTTTAGTATCGCCACCGCCGGTGCTTCGGGTTTGTTGGTAACGACTGCCATCAACACTCCAGTACTTTTGATCCAGTCAAGCACCCCGGTTACACCGTCATAAGGAGCAGTCAAATCCGTTGAATGCTGATCGTAATAATCAAGGTAATCGCCGATTGCCTTTTGATAGTCATCATCGCTCAACACTATATCGCGGGCGTCAAATATGCGTTTCACCAGCATTGGAACACCATTACCGATGAATGATATTATCGTCTCGAGATCAAAAGGTTCAATGCCACGCTGGTGACAAATATGATTTGCCGCAGCACGTAAATCAGGGGCTGAATGAATCAGTGTTCCATCGAGATCAAACAGGATGGCGGCGGACAATTTTTTCAAAAGGCGTCTTCTTTCCACTTGATCGAGCAGCCCATGGAGGCAATCTGATCTTTGGGTCCGATACCGGTTTGGGCGATTTGCTTCATCGCTTCAAACAGGTCACGACGGAGATCCTCCGCACCGGTTTGCTTGCGCGAGCCATCCAGACGACCGCGATACTGGAGTTCAAACTTATTGTTGAAGCCAAAGAAATCGGGCGTACAGACAGCATCATACTGGCGGGCGATGTCCTGGGATTCATCATAAAGATAGGGAAAACTGAAGTGATTTTTTTCCGCAAACAATTTCATGTTTCCAAAGGAATCCTGGGGGTAGGATTCTACATCATTGGCGCTGATGGCAACAAAGCCAATGCCGTGGTTTCTTAACTCGTTTGCGTCGCGAACAATGCGCTCAATTACCGAGACCACATAAGGGCAATGATTACAGATAAAAGCGACCAGTAATCCATTCGAGCCGGCGCAATCAAACAGGGCATGATCATGGCCATCGACACCTGGAAGTGTCGCATTAATGGCCTTCCAGCCAAAGTCGCAAAGTGGGGGAACTGCTGCCATCAAACCGCCTCGTCATTCTTAAAATGTATTTGGGTCTCAGCCTACTTCATTGACGGCATTTCGGATAGCTATAATATTTTCGCTATAGGCTTTTTTGGTTCCGCCATTGAAAATGGCAGAACCTGCAACCAGCGCATTGGCACCTGCTGCTGCTACCAGCGGCGCGGTCTCAGGCGTGACCCCTCCATCAATTTCGATATCGATGGGCCGGTTGCCTATCATCTGTTTTATGCTTCTGGTTTTATCGACAACTGAAGGAATAAATCTTTGCCCGCCAAATCCGGGATTAACACTCATCAATAAAATCAGATCGAGCCTGTCGAGAACATTTTCAATGATGTTAACCGGTGTGTGCGGATTAATTGAGACACCGGCCTTCTTGCCCAGTTCCCGAATGGCCTGCAATGAACGGTCAAGGTGTTTAGTCGCTTCGGCGTGTACGGTAATAATATCACACCCCGCGGCGGCAAACTGCGCCAGATAGGGATCGCAGGGTTCGATCATCAAATGACAATCAAAGACTTTGTCTGTTCGACCACGCACCGATTGGATGATTGCGGGACCAAATGTGATATTGGGGACAAAATGCCCGTCCATTACATCAAGATGGATCCAGTCAGCGCCGGCTTCGACGACAGTCTCGATTTCCTCACCAAGCCGGGAAAAATCACAGGCCAGCACAGAGGGTGCAATGATCAATTGTTGTTCTTTCATGCCAATTACCGAACCTAAATCTCAACCTGTTCCACTAATGCTCAAGCACTGATCTTCGGATCAAGGGAGCCATTGGCGTAACGCTTGGCCATGTCATCGATTGCAATTACTTTGATTTTCGATGCATTGCCTGCTGTACCAAAGCGTTCAAAACGGTCGCGGCACAGTTTTTGCATGGCTTCTCTTGCTGGTTTTAGGAAGTTACGCGGATCAAATTCCGCCGGTTTTTCCATTGCCACTTTGCGGAACTGGCCGGTCATTGCCATACGGCAATCTGTGTCGATGTTGACTTTACGAACGCCATTCTTGATGCCGCGTTCAATTTCTTCGACCGGAACACCATAGGTTTGGGGCATTCCGCCACCATATTGGTTGATAATGTCCTGCAAATCTTGTGGAACGGACGATGAGCCGTGCATCACCAGATGGGTTTGCGGCAGTTTTTTGTGAATTTCCTCAATCACATTCATCGCCAGGATATCGCCATCGGGCTTGCGGGAAAATTTGTAGGCGCCATGCGAAGTGCCACAGGCAATGGCCAGTGCGTCGACTTTGGTGCGCGCAACAAAATCGACGGCCTGATCCGGGTCTGTCAACAACTGCTCCTGGCTCAACTTGCCAACCGCCCCATGGCCGTCTTCTGCTTCACCCTCACCGCTTTCAAGGGAACCCAATACACCCAGTTCACCTTCAACAGATGCGCCAACCCAGTGGGCCATATTGGATACCTGCCCGGTAACATCGAGGTTATATTCATAAGATGCCGGTGTCTTGCCATCTGCCTCCAGCGAGCCATCCATCATCACGGAAGTAAAACCATGACGGATTGCACTCATGCAGGTTGAGGCATCGTTGCCGTGGTCCTGGTGCATGCAAACTGGAATATCAGGATAGATTTCGGCCAGCGCATCGATCATCTTTGCCAGCATAATGTCTCTGGCATAACCGCGAGCACCTCGCGACGCCTGAATAATGACCGGTGCCTCCACTTCATTGGCGGCTTCCATGATTGCCAGCCCCTGCTCCATGTTATTGATATTGAATGCCGGGACACCATAATCATGCTCAGCGGCGTGGTCGAGTAGTTGGCGAAGGGTGATGCGGGCCATTGATTTCTCCTGATGTTAGTTTTGCAAATTGTCTTTGCTTTGTATTTTGCTGTCTGGTTCAAGATTTCTTGGAATAACCGGCGAGGCAGTCGACTTCTTTGGATGACCCAAATGCCAGGGGAATGCGTTGATGCAGCCCAGTGGGGATAATATCGAGAATTCTGGTAACGCCATCCTTGTTGCAGCAAATAGCGCCACCGCCAGCCTGTTCTGCCAGCATGGAAACCGGGTTTGCCTCATAGACCAGACGCAAACGCCCATCTGAATAGCCTTTGCGCCGATCTCCCGGATACATAAATATACCGCCGCGAATGAGAATCCTGTAGGCATCTGCCACCATTGATCCGACCCAGCGCATGTTAAATCTTTTGCCGCGCGGTCCATCAACGCCAGCCAACAACTCGTCAATATAATGTTGCTGCTTCGCGCTCCATTGGCGATGGTTGGAAGCATTGATGGCAAATTCGTTGGTTTGATCTGGAATCATGATATTTTCATAGGCAAGAATGAATGCGCCTGAGCGGGCTGAATAAACGAAAATGTGCGTGCCATTACCGACGCTGACAACAAAGGCCAGTTGCGGGCCATAGATGAAGAAACCTGCGGCAAGCTGCGCACTGCCGGGCTGCAGAAACGTTTCATCCGGATTTTTGGCCGGCTCACCGACAACCGGCAGAACGCCAAAAATTGTGCCGATTGAAACATTGGTGTCGATATTCGAAGAACCATCCAGCGGATCAATGGCAATAGCATATTTCTTTTCGCTGTCCAGCAATACCGGATTATTGATTTCTTCCGATCCGTAAAGTGCAACCGGGACCGAGCGCATTGCATCAAGAAAATTATCATCTGCCAGAACATCGAGTTCTTTCTGATTGTCACCATCGGCATTGGTTGAACCCTTCACACCGGCAAAGGCCGAGCCCAGCGCGCCCTGATTGATCGTTTCACGAACCTGTATCGAACACTTTGCCAGACCCAGCAATATATCGCTTACCGCCCTGCCATCTCCGGGGTTGGATTTTGCGTGATTTTCAAGGAAATCTTCGAGGCTGGTTCCAGTCAAAATCTGTTCCCTGGTCGGTTCATCGATAATAAAGGGACTCACATAATTGGATGTCAACGATCGGGCCGCTCAACAATTTTTAGGTGCAGAGCGCCGGTTCATCAAGACATCAACTTCATGAAGTTGCACTGAATATCGCAAATTCATCGTATTAAGTAAATTTTATTTTATTTACTATTCACATTAAGTAATTTAATGTATTTGAATGCATAATTTGACTTTCAGGCAACTTCGCTCGATACAAACCATTGATAAAACAAGAAAAATATCAACGGCCGCCCGCGAAATCGGGTTGACCGCGCCCGCTGTGACGCTTCAACTGCAACAGGTCGAGGAAGCCAGCGAAATTCAACTGTTTGAACGCTCGAAATTCGGCATGCAAACGACCATGGCCGGACGCGCCTACGTTGAAGCCGCCGGTGCCATCGAGGGCATTTTAAGGCAGCTGGAAGACAAGATTGATGCGCTCAAAGATGGTAAATCCGGACGCATCAGGCTCGGCATTGTTTCGACCGCCAAATATTTTGCACCTTATCTGGTCGCAGGATTTGCCAAATCAAATCCTGATGTGGAAATTGTCATGACGGTTGGCAACCGCGAACAGCTGCTTGAAATGTTGCACAGCCATGAAGCTGATCTGTTCATCATGGGACGCCCGCCCAACAACATCAATGTCAATTCATTCATCTTTGGCGATCACCCGCTGGTGGTCATCGCCCCACCCGATCACCCACTTGCAAATATGGCGAACAAAGGTGAAATCAGCAAGGAACGCATCGCTGACGAAACCTTTCTCATCCGTGAAAAAGGCTCGGGCACCAGAACATCGCTGGAGATTTATCTGGGAGAAATCCCCGGCAGGCTCGATTCTCTGGGGATCGAGATGGATTCAATTGAAACCATCAAACAGTCTGTGATGGCCGGCATGGGCATCGGCGTTATTTCTGCTCACACCATTGCCCAGGAGGTGGAAACCGGCCGCATGGTAATCCTGCATGTCGAAGGCATGCCGATCAAACGCCAATGGTTTTCCGTCACCCGCGCAGGCATGGCAATTTCACCGGCGATGGCATCATTCCAGCAGTTTTTGCAATCGAACGCGACGCGCTATTTTCCGCAGTTTCCGGTGCAGTAGGTGTGACTAATTTAGTGTAATGGTGAACTGTCACGGTAATTGCGATTTTGTAGCCAAAAAGGTAATAACGAAGATGTCAAAAATACTTGTCCCGACAAATAACGCCGAAGACTGGCGTTCACTGTTGGCTGATCCGATCAAACATTGAAATTCCGGTGACAGTGGGGCTGTTGAAAAAGTCTTAGAGTCTGTTCAAGAATACACAAGAGGGTTTGATTTTGCATAAATTGATCAATATCACGGATATTTTCGCGGCTCAGGGTGGTGCCCTTTGCTAGAGAATATTGATAGTGGCAATTTATGCAAAACCCTTTCAGCAAGTGTGAAAATGTCATGAATAGCAGCAATATGAGCGTCATCCACTGTAGCTGGTATTCAGATGCATTAAGGCTCCCAATACCAGGAAGATTCTTAAGCTCAGTATCTGTGGCCAAAATAGCAATAAGAGTGAGTGCCAAGCGCGATTTAATGCGCTCAGGAGGACGTATCCCTCCTGTGCGTGCTAAAAGTGGATAAATCGAAGATGATGCACGATTAAACCTACGTCCAATCGAACTCAACGACTCACCACGTTACCAGCGATCCCACATCTCTGACCTCTGCTTGTTTGTGTAAAACGTACGTTGCCGATACTTCATGAAAACACTCCATCTTTCCTAAAAGATTAAAGTGTTGCGTC
This sequence comes from Hyphomicrobiales bacterium, assembly GCA_024224595.1. Taxonomy (GTDB): domain Bacteria; phylum Pseudomonadota; class Alphaproteobacteria; order Rhizobiales; family Rhizobiaceae; genus JAAEMP01. The sequence goes on along the minus strand of JAAENI010000866.1, from coordinate 2,598 downwards.
GATCAATTGAATTCACTGGTGAAAGCTGACATTGGTCGTTGCATCTCAGCACTAATATCCAATTCACATTCCGAGCTCTTTCCTAACATTCTGTGGATACCGTTGTTTGAACAAATTGATGAATGGGCCAAGGGCATTTGGGCGCTCAACGGCACTTACAGCAACTAGCAAACTTGCATCATTGATTCTTCCTAAATGACCGCAATAGGCTACGACGATAGCATATTGCACCGCAGTTCTGTAATATATCTCGGGTCGATCATCAAAAATACTCGCTGGCTAGAAGCTGTCCGCACATAATTTTACCCGCGAGGCAGAATAATTTACCCTTGTAATTCCATTCGTTTGCGGGCGGCAAATCGTCGCGCTTTCGCAACCAAACGCCAAATGGTATTACTTTTACCATATCGACAGTCGAATGGAGTAAGTACGATGTATCTTGTAGAGATGTTGGAAGAACTATCCGATGCTGCATTTAGCATTGACGGGGATGCGAGAATTGTCAACTGGAGTCCAGGCGCAGAAAAACTTCTCGGTTATGACGCAAGATCAGTAGTTGGAGAGCTTTGCGCCGATATTCTGCAAGGTATCTACCCAAGCGGTGAACCAATGTGCACGGCCATGTGTGAAGCACTGACCTGTTTCAAATTGGATAACAACCACACTGTTGATGCCTGTTTGCTGCGGCACAAAGACGGCTATGTTTTTCCTGCCAGGATAGACAGTGTTCAGTTGTCCGCCGGAGATGACAAAGCCGAGCGCAAACCGGTATCCGCAGTTATGTTTCTGCAAAAGTCAGCTACAGCAGTCCCAATTTCTCAATCAAATCAGTTGAGAATATTTGCGCTTGGGCATTTTTCTCTCGTTTGCTCCGGTAAGGGGATGGCTGTAGATAACTGGAAGAGAAAACAGGCGCTGACTGTGTTGAAAATCCTTGTAGACAAAGTTAATCGACCCATTCACCGGGATACGTTGATTAAGACACTTTGGCCGGAAGCAAAAGTCAACCGTGGCTGGGAGCGGTTGAAGGTTGCAATCAGTTTTCTTCGAAGCCAGTTGCAACAAAGTGGTGTTGATATTGAACCTGTATTAACGCTTGACCAATCCTACATGCTACGCGGCGATGTTGTCTGGATTGACGCCACCGAGTTCGAGAATCAAGTAATCAAAGGCAATCGATATCTGAAAACAGATCGAATTGATGAAGCGCTGGCTTGTTTTGAAATTGCAAGCCGGCTCTACAGTGGCGATTTCCTGGAAGATGATCTCCAAGCTGATTGGTGCAGCAAGAAACGCGAGCGCTTGCGCGAGTGCTATTTTGATATGCTGGCGGACATGGCCAAATGTCAGGCAATAAAGGGCGACCATCAAGCAGCCGCTCGATCCTGCCAACGTGCACTATATCGCGACCAGTCACGAGAGAATTTTCTGCGCAGCCTGATCGAGAGTTTGGGCAAAATAGACCATTCAAAGTGGAAGAAGTCCCAGCACGATATCTGGCAGCGCATTCAGGATAAAGAATTCGAGATCGTACCCAAACCCGAACACATGCATATATTTGAAGAGCTTATCCGCACCAGCAAGGATGACCCTGAAGTGCCTGAGTAGCATCAAACAATGAATGAGACACCGGAAAAACTTCAAAACCCGACAAGCATCGCCAGACGTTTTCTGGTTATTTTTGCTGTTTTACTCGGTTTGCTGACCGTAACCACTGGCGCGCATTTTATGATCCGCGAAAGAACGGTGCAAATAGAGCGGGAAACCAGTCAGATGCTGAACATCCAGCTGGGTAAAGCTGCACTTGATCGCGATTTGCAGGATGTTATTTCAGACCTTACATTTCTGGCTAGGCACAATGAGACAACCGGCCTCTTTCTGCCCGACAATACTGCCACGAGACGCGACGTGGCAGAGCAATTCCGTGTTTTCAGCAAGCAAAAGGGTAAATACGACCAGATACGGGTGCTTGATGAAACCGGTCACGAAGTTGTCCGCGTCAACTATAATCAGGGAGAACCAGTCGCCACAGACGAATCCGGGCTGCAGAATAAATCTGACCGGTATTATTTCATCGAAACATGGGCGCTTGATGCCTCGAAGGTCTATGTATCACCTTTCGATTTGAACATCGAATATGGGAAAATTGAGATTCCCGAAGTACCGATGGTGCGCTTTGGTACGCCAATGTTCGACAAGGATGGTACCAAACGCGGGGTGTTGCTGTTGAATTATCTAGGCTCATCACTGATTGGCGATTTCAAAGAGGCAACCGCCAATCTCGCAGGCCATGTTATGTTGCTGAACAGCAGCGGCTTCTGGCTCAGCAACTCTAAAAAGAAAGACGAATGGGGTTTCATGTACGGGTCGGACAACACCATGAAGAAAAAGTTCCCTGGCGTCTGGCGGCAGATTATTGCTGAAAAAACCGGTCAATTTTCCAACAAAGACGGGCTGTTTTCGTTCACCACAATTTTTCCGGTTGTCGGTTCATCGGGGGGGCATCGAGACACCGGTGGATCCTTGCCAGTTGATTCATCCTACTTTTGGAAGGCGGTATCGCATCTACCCCCACGATACTTTTTTACCAGCCTTGTC
>JAAENI010000865.1 GCA_024224595.1 Hyphomicrobiales bacterium | reverse complement strand
TGTGCATTCGTAATCGAGATCGAACGTAGCATAATTTCGCCAATAGCCGGAAATTCAGGATTGCTTGCCCAGGGATTGATCCTTTTCCACAGAGATTTCCAGCCAGAAATAGTATAATCAAAGGGTACAATTCTTTTTGTCCTGTCGGCAGATTCCGCATCAATAGCAATGACATGACCAATATCTGGCCGTGCTCTCATGATGTCCGTAGGCAAATTATTGATCAGACCACCATCCACCAAAATATCCCCATCGTCAAAGACCGGCGGCAGAATACCAGGAATAGCCGTGCTGGCCCGTACAGCATGCATCAGGGAGTCTGAATCATGTATCTTTAACTTGGCTTGGGATAAATTTGATGAGATGTAAAAAGAACTTGTCCATAGGTCTTCAATACACAAGTTACCAAAGAGATTGCCCATTGCTTTAGTCCAATTTTTACCTGACGTGAGTGCATGGAGGGGAAAGGTATAATCAACTCGGTCTATCACGTTCCGGCCTTTCTCGGTTAATTTTTCAATATCCAGCCCCATCGCCCATAATCCGGCGATAATCGCGCCGCCGCTGACTCCGCCAATAGCATCAATCGGCACGCCTGCTTCCACCAGGGCGCGGATCACACCGATGTGTGCCAGTGTCCTCGCCCCACCGCCGCTCAGGACAAGTCCAACACCTTTACCGGTGAGTAAACGGCCGATTCGCATAATATCATCATTTTTTTGTAAATTTATATGATAATGGTTGCGTACATGACGCGGAGCCAGCCATTGCGCCGTGTTTTGTGGAAGCTGCGTGTGATTATCATGAAGCAGCACAAGGCATTTGATGATTTGTTGATTGTCGGTATGAGTAAGTAGCGTTGTTTCAATTTCACAAAGCGCAGGGGATTGATTTGCATTACCCACGATGAGCAGCAAATCTGCTTGCCGGATACATCGCCTTGTCCAGGCGGTCGGTTCATAATCGGCTTCATATACGACGTGATCGTGAGAGGCTTCCTGTTCGTTGAGCCAAAACACGAAACGGCCGTTTTTGGGATCATCATCAGCCAAATAGGCAATATTTTCGGTTCCTAAATAATCGCTGCACTGGACGCTATTCAAGTGCATGGTTGATCCTAATTTGCTCAGCGCGTCACTGAACTTTGTAGCAAACTCAGCTAACGGCACTGCTTTGTCAACAGGAATGATGGCGATGGTCGTCACAGCGCCAGTTCTTGGTGTATTGCCCGTCAACTGATTCTGTAGACGTTCGATAATAGGGCCTGCAAATTGGGCCAATATCGCTTCGGAATGTTTGTGCAATAACCGCCCAAAAGAATCCCGTGATAATTTGGCGAGCAAAGAGTCTCGCAGAGCAAAAACAGTCGCCGTCCGTTTTTTGCCTGTGATTAAGCCAATTTCG
>JAAENI010000864.1 GCA_024224595.1 Hyphomicrobiales bacterium | reverse complement strand
TCGGGTGCCCGGCGAATAACCAGTTTTTCCGTCCCACCACGAACGGACGGATTGCATTTTCAGCGGCGTTGTTGTCCGGGCTCAATCGGCCATCTTCTATATAGACAGTGAGCTTTTCCCAGTGCTTCAGCGCATAACTGATGGCCTTGCCCAACAATCCTTTGGGCGGTGTGATCGGCTGTTTGGCATCAAGCCAAGTTTTAAATGATGTCAGAACGGGTTGGACTTTTTCCTGACGCAGCTGATAAATTTTATGCGGATCCAGATTGTTTGCTTTGGCCTCTTTTTCTATCTGGTAAAGACGGCCGATATATTCCAAGGCTTCATCCGCCAGGCTTTTGGGCTGGACTTTTTTGGAACGATTTTTCTTCTTGGCTTTGACAACATTTACAAAATACCGGCGGGCATGCGCCCAGCAGCCCACATGCGTAATACCCTTTTTATCTGACAGGTATTCATAGCCAGAGAAGGCATCACTTTGGATGTAACCCTGATAGTTTTTAAGAAACTTGAGCGCGACATCGCCACTGCGGGTGCGATGATATTGGTACAAAAGTGCCGGGCTATTTTCCTGGCCGCCTTTAAATACCCACATATACGATTTGCTGGTGTTATGCCGGCCAGGTTCGTTTAATACCTGGTACGGCGTTTCATCCGCATTGATCAAGGGGCCGCTGCGGATTTCTTTTTCAAGTAGATTAATTAACGGCCGGCATTGTTGCGATGCTTTCACTACCCAGTTGGCCATGGTGGCACGCGATAGATCAATACCCAAACGACCAAAGATTTTTTGCTGGCGATACAATGGAAGTCCATCTACAAACTTGGATACAATCAAATGGGCGATCAATCCTTCAGACGCAATGCTTTTGGGAATAAGCTGCACCGGCACTGGTGCTATTTTTACAGTGGGGCCTTCGTCTTCAACGCCTTCACAACTTTTACAGGCATACTTTAAACGGATATGACGAATCACCTGGAGCTTGGCCGGAACATAGTCCAGTTTCTCGCTGACGTCCTGGCCGATACAACTTAATACGACACCGCAGCCGCATTGCTTATCTTTCTCCGGAATATCGTGGATAACATCCACCCGCGGCAGATCAGCAGGTAAGGGCTTGCGACCCCGTTTTTTACGGGTATGCTCGGGAATGATGATTTTGTCATCGCCAACCTGATTTTCCGGCTCGGGCGCTTTGATCGGATCAAACAGCTGCTGCTGCTCTGGGTCCGGTAAGACGTGCTTCTCGCTTTTGCGGCCGAATATTTCCTTTTGGAGCAGACCTACCATCTGTTCCAAATAGTCAATTTTTTCCTTATATTTTTCTTTTTCGGCTAAATGAAAGGCGATGATTTCTTTGAGTGCAGCGGCATCATCAGGTAGCTTCGACAGGTCCGGATTCATGGTCGCTACATAGCATAACCTATTGATATTGTAAATACTTTATTTGAATAAAATATAGTAAAATCAGGCTACGGCACGATAATGCAAGCGCTGATGGGCGCTGGTAAAATCCAGCCCGTCTAAAAGCCATTCAAGCTCTTTTGGCCCGATCGTAACCACCTCTTCGGCAGATTGAGGCCATTGAAATCGATGCTTCTCTAACCGCTTGTGCCATATGCAAAACCCGTTTTTATCCCAGTAGAGTATTTTGATGATATTGCGGCGCCTATTGCAGAACACGAACAGGTCTCCCGAAAATGGATCCTGGCCAAAATGTTGCTCCACCATGATCGACAGGCCATTGATGGCTTTGCGCATATCTGTGCTGCCGATGGCCAAATATACACTAGCTTCTTGAAGCGGCAGCATCACAGCCCTCGTACAGTCGTTATCAACTGACGAAGCTTTGAAACATCAACGCCATGATCAAGCTCGATTCGAAAGCCATTGGGTGTAATCACGCTGATACGGGATCGGGATATATTGCCGGGTGAAAACGAAAGCGGAACAAAGCGAACATCCGTATCGGATGGCTTAAGAATCTTTCGCCGCCAATACCACCACTGGTGATTCTTGAGATTGTTTTGCCGGCAGTAATCGATTTGAGTGAGTCCGCTTTGTTGCCAGGCTTGGATATGATTGTCCCAAAATTCTCGCTTTGCTCTCGGGTCAAGTTCTTCTGGTGGAATAGGTATTTCTGACATGAGTGAACCTCCTTAAAATATTTGGAGGACATCATGGCATGATTTTAAATCCTTGTGAAGATGGGGTTTACTGACTGCTTACGCAAATAAAACAGTGCTAAAAGAACTATCTTTTGATGAGAAACTGGACAAAATTCAACGCTATCTCCCCAAAGGT
>JAAENI010000863.1 GCA_024224595.1 Hyphomicrobiales bacterium | reverse complement strand
TTGAGCAATTATTGAGAACAGAACTGGAATTGAGGTCGATATTTCGATCATTTGAGGCGAATATCGGGAATATTTAACGAAAATGAGTGAAAAATCGGACCAATATCCAGTTTTGTTAACAGTGATTGTGCAAATCCGACAGACTGCTAGGCAGCAGCTTTGGCAATACCATCAGGTTTCAATAGAAATCCACGTTGTCGAATGTAGGCGCAATTATGATCTTTGGGTAAACAGCGTGTACTGGTACATATCATTTGTCATTGTCGATTTTCTTTTTTTAACACGGTAATAATAATATGGTCATCCTTAATTCGGCACTTGATGCCATTGGTAACACGCCGCTAATACGCCTTAACAAAGCCTCAGAGATTACCGGCTGTGAAATTCTGGGAAAAGCAGAATTCATGAATCCGGGTCAATCGGTCAAGGATAGGGCCGCACTTCAGATTGTACGCGATGCCAGGAGCAAGGGATTGTTGCAAGCTGGGGGAACAATTGTTGATGGAACGGCCGGTAATACCGGAATTGGATTGACTGTGGTAGGCAATGCGCTGGGATACAAAACGGTCATCGTAATTCCCGATACCCAGAGCCAGGAAAAAAAGGATAGTTTGCGTTTATTGGGTGCGCAGCTCATTGAGGTACCTGCTGCTCCCTACCGAAAACCCAATAATTTTGTAAAGGTATCGGGCAGGATCGCCGAGCAACTGTCAAAGACCGATCCGAATGGTGCTATTTGGGCTAATCAATTTGATAACACTGCTAATCGAGATGCCCATATTCACAATACCGCGCCAGAGATATGGCGACAGACTGAGGGAAAGGTAGACGGTTTTGTTAGTGCGGTTGGTACCGGTGGCACACTGGCTGGTGTTGGAATGGGTTTAAAAAACCTGAACCCGGGTATCAAAACCGCCCTTGCCGATCCAGATGGAGCAACTCTGTATTCCTACTATACAACCGGAGAACATCAATCTGAAGGTAGTTCAATTGCCGAAGGTATTGGCCAGGTCCGCATTACCGGCAATCTGGTGGATGCTCCCATTGATATGGCATTTAATATTCCCGATAGTAAAGCCGTGCCGATTGTCTATGATTTATTGCTCGAAGAAGGCCTGTGTATGGGATTATCAACTGGTGTGAACGTTGCCGGAGCGATCCGTATGGCAAAGGAATTGGGTCCAGGTCATACTATCGTGACCATGCTGTGTGATTATGGTTCACGCTATCAGTCAAAACTGTTTAATCCGCAATTCATGCGTTCAAAAGAACTGCCAGTACCCCGCTGGCTTGAGAATCAATCGAATATCGAAATTCCATTTATTGATGAAGAATAAGTGTTTATCCAAGGAAAATTTTAATGAATTCACCAACCCAGGCAGAATTTCTGGAAAATTCATATCGCCGCAACTGTGAGGCTGAAGTAATTTCTATCAACCAACAAGGCGGTATTATTCTGGATCGAACAGTATTTTATGCTACCAGCGGTGGTCAACCCGGTGACAGTGGCTGGTTGGAATTCGATGATGGATCAAGAATTGAAATTATCACAACCGTCAAAGACAAAACATCCGGTGGGATTGCGCTGGTACCTTCAAAAGATGACATGGAAAAATCAAGGGAACTGGCGCTCCCAGGATCAACACTCACTTGTCATGTCAACTGGGAAAGACGTTTTAAACTGATGCAAATGCACACAGCCTGTCATTTGTTATCGGTTGTTTGCCCCCACCCGATTACCAGCGCTAATGTTGGTGAGAATGAAAGCCGGATCGATTTTGACATGCCTGAATTGCCGGCTCCCAAAGATGAGTTATCATCGGCTATGATGGCTCTGGTCGACGCAAATCACCCGATTTTCAGCCAATGGATTGAAGAAGCTGAACTGGATGCCAATCCAGACCTGGTAAAATCCAAGAATGTAAAACCACCAAAAGGTGCTGGTCGCATACGTCTGGTTTGTATCGGTGAAAACTCATCGATCGACAGCCAGCCTTGTGGGGGTACGCATGTTAATACAACAGGCGAAGTTGGAGCAATTCATATTGGCAAAATTGAAAAAAAGGGTAAGGAAAATCGAAGGTTTCGAATTCGTTTTGGCGATATCCCGACCACCTGAAATTTGGTTTAGTATATATTTGGTGGAAAGCTTCTCCTGCTATTAAAAATTTGGAATTGAAGTTGAGATAATATTCTTGAACAGACCCTTAGTAATTCTGGGGGAAGATAACCAAACCCAAGATTGGGAGGACAAACACAAGATGCACAATATTGATTCAAAACATGGATATGCAACCAAAATAGGTGCAATGATCGCAGTAATATTTATGATGACCAGTATGGCATCCGCGCAAAACAAATTTGGATCTATCTATTATTCTCCATCAACTGGCGCGAACGGCTATTCATATAACTACGGCAACAGGTATGGCGCGGAACAGGCTGCATTGAATGAGTGCCTGGGTGCAGGTGGAACAGATTGTTCCATGGCAACATGGTTTAGAAATGCATGCGGCGCATTGGCTGTCGGAGATAGAAATTGGGGTTCCCATTGGGGCAACAATCGTCGAGGTGCCGAATACAATGCATTGCAGAAATGCAACAGAGTTGCCAATAATTGCAGAATTGTAACATGGGCTTGCACTGACCACTGATTAGAACCTTTCAGCCAGGCAGATACAATTTTTGCTATCTGTCTGATTTTGCTTTCAAAATGCCTCTATTTTGAGTTGGTCACACTATTGTGTTGTTATTGTTCTAATTCAGATAAATGCTTTTCTGCCTATATGGTGCTGGTCCATTGTGACTAGTTTTTTTCACAGGAATGACTTCGCAACAATTCGAATTGTCCAAGTGACACTCTACCCAATTCTGATCTGTCTGATTTCTTGTTTTTTCCAAACTTAATTATTGACGTTGAATGAACTGCATAAAATTATTATGCTGTTTTCAGCAAATTTTATTAGGAGCGTTGATAATATGGAGAGAAGCATTGGAACGTGAACACTTTATCACCCCTGATGCACTCAATAGGCACCTCGGTGACCAAGACCTCTCCATCATTTGTAATTTCATGACTATGCCCGGAGATGATCGAGACGGGCACGAGGAGTTCCGGCAGGAACGTATTCCAGGTGCGGTTTATTTTGACATTGATAGAATCGCAGATCAAACAAGCAACCTGCCGCATATGATTGCCGATTCGGAGCATTTTTCCACGCTGATGGGTGAACTTGGTGTTAGTGAAAATGACGATATCATAGTTTATGATGGTCCCGGGCTATTTTCTTCAGCACGCATCTGGTGGAATCTGCGCCTTATGGGAGCTCGCAATGTTCGTGTTCTTGAAGGAGGTTTCATGCGTTGGAAAAAGGGGTATTATCCAATAGAATCCAAACCACCAAACAAACCTGATCCGGTATCATTTAACGTCGAACTAATACCCCAACAGGTAATATCATCCAGCCAATTGCTGGATCTAGTCAACGAAGGAAATGGTACCATTCTGGATGCACGATCACTGGCCCGCTTCAATGGTACAGCGGATGAACCCCGCAAGGGTTTGCTTTTGGGCCATATGCCGGGTGCGATATCCCTGCCATTTACTCAACTAATTGATGATGGATCATTGATTAGTAATGATAGACTCAGACAAATATTTGAACCTCTTTTGACCAATGGTGGTCCGATTGTCACAACCTGTGGTTCAGGGGTAACCGCCGCTGTATTATCGTTGGCCCTGACTTGTGCGGGTTATGATTCTCACAGGTTATTTGATGGTTCATGGACTGAATGGGGCGATCAGGAAAGTGATTTCCCAATTATCAATATAAAAGACAATAATTATGCCTAGCAGTACACCCGATACAGTTCGAACAACAACGCTGGAACTGAATGCAGCTCCACGAATTTATCCGACAATACAGACCAAATCGAAACTTGCGATCATGCAGGTTCCCGAAATACCCCTACCCTTTTATCGGTTTTTGTATGGCGAAATTGGCAAATCTCACTATTGGTATTTAAGAAATCACTTAAGTGATCGTGAGCTTGCAAAAATCCTGCACTCCCAAAACACGAAAATCAGTGTGCTTTATCATGATGGTGCGCCAGCAGGGTTTGCAGAACTCAATTTATTCCAAATGCCCGATTTGATAGAAATCGTGTATTTTGGATTGTGCCCGCAATATATTGGTCGCGGGCTGGGCAAGTGGTTTCTAGGTCAAATTGTTCGATCTGCATGGGAAGAACACCCCCAACAATTAAAAGTATCAACCGATACGCTGGACCATACGCATGCCTTGCCGCTTTATCAAAAAATGGGATTCACCCCAATTTCCTTCAAAGAGGAAAAGATGGAAGACTGGCTGCAAAAACACAGTTGAACAAAAACTTCAATGTCCCAAACAAACAAAGACCGTATAACACTGTAGGCAGTCTTTGAATTTTGCGGTGAAATCGTATTACAATACGACATGAAATCCAGACTATGCGTCAATCGCCGAAGCCGGATCAACCATCTCCATTTGCAATGCTTCGGCGACAGCAAGATTGGTAACCTGACCCCGGTGTACATTCAGACCATTGAGCAGATGTGGGTCATCTTTCAGTGCACCAAGCGCGTTGTCTGCGAGCCGCAATCCAAACGGAAGAGTTGCATTGTTCAGCGCATAAGACGAAGTTAACGGCACCGCTCCTGGCATATTGGCAACACAATAATGTACGACGCCCTCAACCTCATAGGTCGGTTCAGCATGGGTGGTTGGGTGAGAAGTTTCAAAACATCCACCCTGATCAATGGCAACATCTACCAATACAGAGCCGGGTTTCATGCCTGAAAGCATTGCTTTTGAAATCAGTTTTGGAGCAGCCGCTCCTGGGATCAACACTGCACCAATAACTGCATCGGAGGCAAACGCTTCCTCTTCAAGCGCTTCGTTAGTTGAATAACGTGTTGTAACCCGACCAGCAAAAATATCATCGATTTCGCGCAATCTTGGCAATGAACGGTCAAGCACTGTGACGTCGGCACCCAAACCAACTGCCATTTTAATTGCATGTGTACCGACAACACCGCCACCAATAACAGCTACGCTAGCAGGTTTGACACCGGGTACTCCCCCCAACAAAATTCCACGACCACCATTGGGTTTCTGCAGTGCTGTGGCTGCTGCCTGTATTGAAAGACGACCGGCAACTTCACTCATCGGAGCCAACAACGGTAATCCGCCACGGTAGTCAGTGACTGTCTCATAGGCAACCGCAGTACAACCAGATTCCAGCAGGCCTGTGGTTTGAGCCGGGTCCGGTGCCAGATGAAGATATGTATAGAGAATTTGCCCCTCACGCAATTGAACCCATTCAGAGGGTTGTGGTTCCTTGACCTTGACGATCATGTCGGAACCATCGAACACTTCTGATGCAGTCTGGCATATCATTGCGCCAACAGCCTGATAGGAAGCGTCATCGGCCCCAATTCCTGATCCCGCATTGGTTTCAACCAGAACTTCATGACCGTGAGCGATATATTCGCGCACTGAGCCCGGTGTTAATCCGACACGAAATTCGTTGTTCTTGATTTCCTTTGGTACACCAACACGCACTGCTGCCTCCATGACGATAAATGGGATGAATTAATTCGGGTTCAAACAATATGAACTTGACTGGTTGAATTATTAACGGGTTTGCAATGACATGTCCTTGCATTTACTAACCTGAAAATATAACAATTCGGTGAATAATTGCAAAATATATCGGTTTTACAATGGAATATTGCAAATGAAGCTGGACAAAATTGATTTGTCAATTCTGATCCAATTGCAACAGGATGCCCGAATTTCAAATGTTGACCTTGCCGACAGAATTGGCTTGTCAGCTTCAGCATGTTCACGCCGTCTTGATCATTTGGAAAAGAGACAAATTATCGAGAAATACCAGGCTGTGATATCAAACAAGGCGTTAGGTCAAACCATCACCTCAATTGTGCATATTACGCTGGACGGACAATCCGAAAACCATCTGAGAGAGTTTGAGTTGGCGGTGTCCAGTTGTCCCCATATTGTTGCCTGTTTCCTGATGTCTGGAGAATGCGATTATATCGTTCGTGTGAACGCGAAAGATATGTCAGAGTTCGAACATATTCACAAGAATTGGCTATCGGTCTTGCCAGGTGTGTCGCGCATACAATCCAGTTTCGCTATGCGTGAGGTAATCAACCGGGCCAATATCGATATCACCAGTATGGATAAATAGCCCCCGCGGTTTGAATCCACAATACCCGAAAGGCAACCAGAATAATGAGGTTATTGTCCTTGTTTCAGTCCAGCAAGACTTCTTCTCATCATTCGCGGTTAAATAACGACAGACCTGGTCAAGGTACCCTGATACAAAGACTAAGCTTGTGGAGCGGATTGATATTGATGATTTATGTATTGTTTCATTACATAAATCATGCTCTTGGCAACATATCTCTTCAAGCCATGGATGCGATGCTGGAATGGCAAGTCTGGATTTGGCAGTCGTTTCCCGGCACGTTGTTGCTCGTTGGTTCACTTCTAACTCATGTGATACTTGTGGTCTGGAAGCTGGTCAGACGAAAAACTTTTCGGTTGCCAATTTGGGAACGGCTGCAAATTGCCCTTGGTCTGGCGATACCCTATTTTTTGGCGACACATATTATCGCCATGCGAAGCCCTGTTGAAGATATTGGCATCCACATTAACTACAGTCTGGCATTGGGTCTGATATGGCCATATTCTGGTTTGGCACAAAGTTTTCTGCTGCTTGTAACCTGGTTGCATGGATGTATAGGAATGCATTTCTGGCTTAAATTGCGTCCCTGGTATGTTAAAAATCTCACATGGTTTGCATTTATTGCCGCATTGCTCCCGACATTGGCGATGACCGGATGGATAAATGCCGCGCGCATGAATATTATCGAGTTGCAGTTGTTGTTAAACAGTGACCCTGAGAAAGTTCAAGAATTTAAAGATACAATCAGCTTTTTGATCACCACAATATTGCCTAAAGTGGATATGGGTAGAAACATCATCATGGGAATTGGCCTGGCGATCATTGTGATCATGACAGTTTATCAGATTTCTCTACGCATGAAAAAGCGCATCAAGGTCGATTATGGCGAAGGGAAAGTTATTACCAGTTATCCGGGCAACACAATTCTGGAGATTTCGCGTCAAGCAGGTATTCCGCATATGTCGGTTTGCGGGGGCAGAGCGAGATGCTCGACCTGCCGGACTTTGATTATCGACGGTAATGAAAATGTACAGCCGAAAACTGACGCAGAATCTCATTTACTGGATCGTTTAAATGCAGAAGATTCCATTCGCCTGGCCTGCCAGGCAACGGTTTCAGGGGATATTAAGCTACGGCCTCTCGTTCAAGTTCAGGGGCAAACCATCGCCCCGCAGCTAAATGATCCACTTGGATGGGGAGTTGAACGCGAAATAGCGATTTTGTTTCTAGATATCAGAAAGTTTTCAAGAATATCAGAAAAGAGCCTACCCTATGACATTGTCTTCATATTGAACAGCTTTTTCGGCGAAGTAACTGCCGCAATCGAACAAAATGAAGGCTATGTCGACAAGTTCATGGGTGACGGCGCAATGGCTTTGTTTGGATTGGAAAGCGATGAAAAAAATGCGTCAAAAAATGCCATTAAGGCCGCGATCGATTGTGAAGAGGCGGCAAGAAATGTCAGCCGTATTCTGACCCAGCATCTGGAAGAGCCCATCAAGATCGGCATTGGCATTCATGTGGGTGATGCCATTATTGGTCGAATTGGGAAAACCAGCGATCAAGATACTCCATCACGTCTCACCGCCATTGGCGATAGTGTAAATATCAGTGCTCGCCTTGAGCAGGCCACCAAGGAATTTGAAACAGCTCTGGTAATATCAACAAAAACCGCGAAAACCGCCGGTCTTGATAATATTGACGAGTTAGGTATCAAAACAGAAATTACGGTGCGCAATATTTCTCGTCCAGTAGAAGTTTTGGCTGTAAAAGATTTAAAAAAAATGAGAAATTCAGTGAACATGCATATGATTACAAGCTGAAATTACAAAATGGGTCCAGTTATTTTCATCCCGGCAATAGAAAAAATCCACAACCAAGGGCTATACAGGCTACAAAACCCTGCTATCTGTTTTGTATCGATAATTTTAACCCGGTGTTAAGTACTGGAATTTGTTGAAACTATCATATGGTCGTGGATAAAAAAGAAAAGTGACAATTGTTGATGGAGCCAAATCTCCTCACTTATATTTGGAAAAATTCCAAAAAAGAACAGACCGTCGCGCTGTTGATTATCCTGGCTTCTATGCCAACGTATTTCCTCAGTCTGGAATTGCCAAAACAAATTGTTAATGGCCCCATCCAGGGTGTAGGCTTTGACAACCCGGGCGATATCGCCACCTTTATGCGAATCACGCTACCCTTGCCTGATTTTTTGTATTCCGGCGAGCCGATTGTACTGTTTTCCGGCGTTGATTTTGAAAGAGTGGGCTATTTGATGGCCCTCAGCATTTCTTTTCTTATTTTGGTATCGGCGAATGGAATTTTCAAGCTGATTGTCAATACGTTCAAGGGACGTATGGGAGAACGGGTTTTGAGAAGGCTGCGGTTTCAGTTGTTTGATCGTGTGCTGCGTTTTCCATTGTCACGTTTTCGCAGAACCAAAGCGTCTGAAGTTTCATCAATGATCAAAGACGAAGTGGAGCCGATGGGACAGTTCATTGGTGATGCTTTTGCCATGCCGTTGTTTGAAGGCGGTCAGGCGGCTACCGCACTGATTTTTATTTTTCTTCAGGATGTCTATTTGGGCGTGCTCACCATTGTTATGGTTTCATTCCAGGCTTGGCTGATACCACGACTTCGCAAACCCATTATCAAATTGAGCAAGCAACGACAGGTAGCAGCGCGAACATTATCCGGTCGATTAGGGGAAATCGTTGAAGGCATATCTGATATGCATGTCAACGACACATCCAATTATGAACGAAGCAATATTTCATCTATTCTCAACCGGTTGTTCTTTATTCGATTTGAATTATTCAAACGCAATTTTTCAATCAAATTTCTAAATAATTTTCTATTACAATTCCTGCAATTCCTGTTTTATGCCCTTGGCGGCTATTTTGCCATTCGCGGCACGCTTGATATCGGTCAGCTGGTCGCCGTTATAGCTGCGTTCAAGGATCTTCCCGGTCCAATACGCGGGCTGATTAACTGGGATCAGAAGCGCACTCTGGTGGAAGCGAGATATTCGCAGATCGTTGAACAATTTGCTTCAGACTCATTGCTCGAACCGGAAAAACAAACTACTACGGTTGAAAAGGTCGGAAAAATTACGAAAGGATTTTCGATTTCAAATCTTGGGGTAGTAGATGATACAGGCTCAACATTGCTGGAACGCACCTCCGTTGAAATCGGTGTAAATGAAAATGTGGCAGTTGTAGGTCCGGTTAACGCTGGAGCCACTCATTTTTCTCAAGTTCTCTCGAGAGTCATTTTGCCGACCTCAGGTCGTGTTGAGTTGGATGACACACCACTTGAAGACCTTCCTGAATACTTCACCGGACGTCGCGTCGCATTTATTGACGGTAATTCATATTTTCCGCAAGGAACAATATTGGAAAGTTTAACCTATGTCCTGAAGCATCAACCCATTATTGAACGGATGCGTGAAGGTAAGGCTAAAACCGCACATGAAGATTTTCTAAACGAGGCACGCCTTACTCGAAACAGTGAACTCGATTTTGATGCCGAGTGGATTGATTATGAAAACATCGGTATACAGGATCAGGATAAACTGATCTCAAGAATACGCGAAATCCTTGTTTTGATTGATTTGGAAGAGGATATTCGGGGACTCGGTATTCGCGGATCTCTTGATCCCAAAATTTATCCAGAAATGTGTGAACAAATTCTGCAAGCCAGACAAATATTCCGTTCGAGACTAAAAGTGTTGGGCTTTGATTCATTTGTTGAACCATTTGATCCTGAAAAATACAACGATCAGTCAACCCTTGGTGAAAATCTGCTATTTGGCACTGCAACCACGCCCAGCTTTCAATCCGATAATCTGGCGTCAAATACGCTGATACGAGAGATGCTGAGAAAACAGGGCTTAGAACAATCTCTATTTGAAATGGGCAAGGAAGTTGCCAGTACAACCGTTGAACTGTTTGGAGATCTGTCCGCAAACAACCCATTCTTTGACCAGTTGAATTATATGCAAGCTGATGACCTGCCGGAATATCGCGCTGCGCTGGCGAGAATTGGGGAAGGATCTCTTGATGGTGCAACAAAAGAAGATCAGGAACTGGTATTACGTCTTCCATTCGCTTATACCGAAACCAAAAACCGTCTGGGATTGTTAAATGACGAATTGAAAGACAAAATTATTGAAACGCGGAAAATCCTTCGCAGTGCATTGTCTGAACTTGAGCATCCGCCTGTCGCCTTTTTTGATCCGGATCATTATAACCCCGCCGCTACCGTCATAGATAATATATTGCTGGGACGGGTGGCATCCAATGTCGCTGAGGGCCCCGAGCGGGTTTTTCAGGCGATAACAGATTTGATGGATGAATTGCATTTAACCGATGAAATATTCCGCATTGGACTGGATTTCAACGTTGGAACCGGGGGTAAGAGATTATCCGAGAGTATTCGTCAAAAACTTCATTTGGCACGTTCCCTGCTTAAACAGCCTGACATACTGATTATAAATCAGGCGCTGAACACCCTTGATGCCAAAGGTCAGAAAAAATTACTTGAAGCCGTGCTTGATAAATCCAGAGATTCCAGTCATCCATTTGGAATTATTTGGGTACCGATGAATCCTGCATTGTCCCAGGTATTTGACCGCGTTTTGTTGTTCAAGGATGGAGAACTGGTTGCTGATGATACTCCTGCAAAACTTGTCAATGAAAATGAGTTGTACAAATCACTTCTGGCAAATTAGAATTGAATTTCCCGCGATCGGCTATATCTATAACAAGTGCCGCAGGTTTGAAAGGACGATGGAATGGCAACACTAGTACAAGAAGTTGATATTCTACGCAAAATACCACTATTTTCAGGAATTGATCCGGTCAAACTGAAATTGCTGGCCTTCGCGTCTGAACGGGTTGAATATGACACCGGACAAAATTTATTTCGTCAAGGCGAAGTTGGCGATGCTGCTTATGTCATCGTGCATGGCGTGGCCGATATTATTGTCGAAACCAAAGACGGTGAAATTCCGGTAGCCGAATTTAAGGATAATGCCTTTGTTGGTGAAATTGCAATTCTTTGTGATGTACCTAGAACCGCAACAGTGCGTGCAAAAACCAAACTTGTTGTATTGAAAATCAAGAAAGAACATTTTCTTGGACTAATCAATGACTTCCCGGAACTGGGTATTGAGGTTATGCGCGAACTTGCTTCAAGATTGAGTAATACAACCAATGAACTGTCAGAGACCCGCCGTGAATTAGAACAATCCAAATCCAAATAGTTCAAATCAGTTTATTTATTCAAAGGCAACTTCTCTTGACGCAAACAACCCAAAACGAATTCAAAATAATGTTCTGGGGAACGCGTGGTTCACTGGCAACGCCGGATATACAATGCGGGAAAGCAGGCGGCAATACAATATGTGTTGAGGTTGAATGTGGTGATCATGTGATAATTTGTGATGCCGGTAGTGGCATTCGATCACTGGGCGGCAAGATAGTATCAGAGAGAAAATATAAAAACATCAATTTACTACTAAGTCATGCCCACTATGACCACATTGAAGGCATCCCGTTTTTCGCGCCAATGTCTTCAAGCGAATATTGTGTGGATATTCGTTGCGGTAAACTTGATGGCGCTGAAAATACTTTTGAAGTTGTTGGTGGTTTCATGCGAAGACCTTATTTCCCGGTTGGGCCGGAAATATTTATGTCGAAGACCAAGTTTCACCAGTTGGAAGAAAATCAGTCTTTTGATATTTCTCCGGAAATCCATGTTAAAACTATTCCACTTGTCCATCCTGGCGGCGCGACAGCATATCGCATTGAGTACGACAACAAATCATTCGCCTATGTGACCGATACCGAGCATAGCGCTGGAGAAACCAATTACGATATTGTCGAATTTATTGATGGCGCAGATCTATTTATCTATGATGCCAGTCTAAGTGATGATGAATTGCCGGAGTTTGAAGGATTTGGTCACTCAACATGGCAAGAAGGCTTGCGAATGGCCCAATCGGCAAATGTGAAACGTTATTTTGCATTCCATCACATGCCGTTTCGCTGTGACAATGCACTTGATGAAATTGAGCGGGAAATCAACGCACAAATGCCGGGGAGCGGCGTCGCGCGCGAGGGCTACTCTCTGGTTTTATGAACTCTTGACCAGGAACGTGTCGAAATTCCCCGCCGGAACCTTTCACGGATACATTGAATCGTGTGACGGGATTTCGCGTTTGTTGATATAGCAACATTGTCCCCATCGTCGTGCGCGGAGACAATTTCAGAAGTTTTTGGGAACCCGATTTAGGACATTTGCCATTAATAATTTCAAACAGAATTTTCTATGAAAAGAATTATTGGAAATAAAAACGTATTTATTACAATTATCGGCTTGGCTGTGCTCTTAATCGCCATCCAATGGCGCAACGCTGAGCCGAATATTCTCGTTTCAGCAAGAAACATCGTTTTTGATAATTACCAGCGCATCAAACCACGAACAGCAGTGGCAACACCAGTTCGAATTGTCGATATTGATGATGCATCGCTTAAAGAGCACGGTCAGTGGCCATGGCCGCGCACGAGAATTGCCAGTCTGGTTAAACGTCTGACCCAACTGGATGCAGCAGCAATCGCATTTGATGTGGTGTTTGCGGAAGCCGACCGGACGACAGGTCGCGAAATATCTCGGCATCTTGATGAAATTAACTGGCCTGATCGCGAAAACCTAAAAACCATGTTGAATGGTCTACCAGATAATGACCAAATATTCGCCGAGGCCATCGCTAAATCATCCGTGGTTTTGGGATTTTTTAGACTGCCACCTTCCACCAGTGAATCCAATCCTAATTCAATGCCACTCAACAAAGCCAAGTACGCGTTTTTAGGCCATGATCCCAAATCTTTGCTGGAAAAGGCTGTAAATTCCACGGCACCGCTTAAAATTTTTCAAGAGCCTGCAGCGGGCATCGCATTGGCGCATGCCTCGCCAAACAAAACTGATGATATCGTGCGAAAAGTACCACTATTTTTCCAAGACGAAACAACTCTGTTTTCATCACTTTCTATTGAAACTTTGAGGGTAGCACTGGGTAAATCTACTTTTGTTGTCAAAACCTCCTCAGCGAGTGGCGAAGTTGATAGCGGAGCATCTGCGGTCACTGAAGCCAAAGTTGGACAGTTTTCTTTTCCTCTGACCAATAATGGGGAATTCAATGTCTATTATGCCCATCGACAAGCCGGAAGATATATTCCTGCACGAGACGTCTTATCAGAAAACGATGCCAAATTGCGGCAGCAGATTGAAGGAAATATAATACTGATCGGCACTTCGGCTACCGGCCTTGAAGATCTGAGAATATCGGCGCTAGGGGAGACCATATCTGGAGTATCAATCCATGCTCAGATCATTGATCAGATCCTGACTGGGACATTTTTGTCCCGCCCAGACTGGGCAAAGGGTGCGGAAATATTGTTCACCATCGTTATTTGCCTGCTGATACTGGCTATCCTCCCCTTTTCCAGCGCTCTGGGCTCGGCAGTGGCAGGTAGTGTACTGGCAGCTATAATCATTACCACCAGTTGGTTTGCATTTTCGCAAAAAGGCTTGCTAATTGATCCAATTTTTCCGACAATAACGGCTGTTACCCTGTTCCTTTTGACGACTGTCATAAGATTTGCAGTCACCGAGCGTGAAAAACGATTTGTGCGATCAGCATTTCAACACTATTTGGCGCCTGATCTATTAAACCAGCTTGAACAAAGACCAGAATCCCTAAAGCTGGGCGGCGAAATTCGTGACATGACCCTGATGTTCATGGATATCCGCGGGTTTACTCCTATTTCTGAAAAACTTGACCCGGAAGAACTTGTGGTTTTTTTAAACCAGCTTCTTTCCCCCCTGTCTGAAATCATAATGAAGCATGAGGGCGCCATTGATAAATATATTGGTGATTGCATCATGGCCTTCTGGAATGCACCTCTGGATGTGAAAGATCATCGACGCAAGGCGGCAAAAGCAACCCTGGAAATGCTCACCTGTGTCAAGGAACTCAATGATCGTGATGCCTTCCAGTTCAAATCAGGAAATACTGGCCTCGGAAATGTAGAAATTGGCATCGGTTTGAATAGTGGCGAGGGTTGTGTTGGAAACCTTGGGTCTTCTCAAAGATTTGACTATTCAGTCGTGGGAGACACGGTCAATGTCGCTGCGCGTATTGAATCTTCCTGTAAAAAATTTGGATGGCCACTGCTGTTGTCCCTGGGTACCGCTGAATCTTGCGAGGGTTTTGCCATGCTTAAAGCAGGAATGGTTTCGCTGAAGGGAAAGAGTCAGCCAAGCGCCCTCTTTGCACTTCTTGGCGATGAAGAGTTTTCAAATTCTCAATATTTCAAAACCTTGAGCCAGCTTCATGACGATTTGGTAAAAGACCTTGAGCAAATCGATTGGAAGAATGGTGGCAAAAAAGTTTTGGCAAAAATCAACAAATGCCGAAAACACGCCGATGAAAATCTCGATGAATTCTACCTCAATATCGAGGCTGATTGCTGTTGATTAATACAACCTGACGGAATTTGAAACCCGTCAGTTTTGGCCACCGGCAACTGTTTGAGAGAATTGATTTTTTGAACGCACAGATTGCGCTCAATACCAGAAACACACGAGCCATGCTCGAGGTTTGCCTCCTCTATCTCTTTGTGGGCGGACCGGATGAAACAATACTGGTGGTGAGGAAGTATCATCAACTCGACAAAAAAATCTTCAAGTTCTCAAGCATCTGTTTGATACAGATTTTGCCCTGAACAGATTGAAATAGGCAAAAACTGCTGTCACTCGAGCATTGAAGCTGATTACCGAAAAAGAACCTCTTCTTCTGGATATGGCAGCCTGTTTGAAAACCGAGGGCAGAAATACGAAAGCGGGCGATATTTACAAAAAACTTGTCAAGCAGGTGCCCGGAGATTCGAAATACAGATCGCTTGTTGTAGCGCGAGGCGCAATGTTTGAGAGCGGTGTTGTAAGTGAAATTCTATTTGACGAAACAGTCGCTCCAAATTAGCATTTTTTGCTGGTTTCCGATTTAAGAAACGTGCAATTTTTGATGATCGTAATAAAAGGACATTGAGAGGAATGAAATACCATGTTGAGCCAGAGCATTATTGAATACGCACAACCACTACAACAAACCACCACCCAAACACCAGTTCCTTCAGGCACCGAAATCTTGCTTAAAATTTCACATTGTGGCGTATGCCACAGTGATGTTCATCTACACGATGGTTATTTTGATTTCGGCGGCGGCAAGAAACTTGATATACGGGACGGCCGCGAATTACCGTTCACTTTGGGTCACGAGATTGGCGGCGAAGTTGTCGCCATGGGCGAACAGGCGAACGGTGTGAGTGTTGGTGATAAAGTTGTCGCTTACCCGTGGATTGGCTGCGGCGAATGTTCGTCCTGCAAAAATGGAGACGAAAATCTGTGCAATAAAAACGGCGGGAAAGTTCTGGGTGTCAATGCACAGGGAGGTTTCGCTGATTATGTAATTGTTCCTCACTCAAAATATCTGTTGGAATATAACAACATCCCGGCGGGTCTGGCGGCAACCTATATGTGTTCCGGATTAACCGCCTACAGCGCGTTGAAAAAAGTCGATCATCCTGCGCCCGAGGATAAAATCCTGATTGTCGGATTGGGTGGCGTTGGCATGATGGGACTACAATTTGCCTACGCACTATTTGGGCGATATCCTCTGGCAGCCGATGTCAATGAGGAAACGCTGCTGGCCGCGACAAAGGCGGGGTCGCCCCATGTCTACAACCCAAAGGATCAAGATTCTTTGCGTCAGTTGAAATCTGATTCCGGCGGTGGAGTTGTTGCAGCAGTAGATTTTGTCGGTTCGGAATCATCTTTCAAGTTCGCAAATGCGGCAGTTCGAAAAGGCGGCACGATTGTCATTGTTGGCATGTTTGGTGGCGCGTTGTCGATGCCCCTACCCCTGATCCCAATGAGAGCTTTGACGATCAAAGGTTCCTTTGTCGGCAATTTGCGGGAGGCAAAAGAAATGATGGCCCTGGTTCGAGATGGAAAGGTAAATTCGATTCCTGTCGAAGAACGACCAATGAATGAGGCAGGTAATACGCTGGACGACTTGCGAAGTGGGGCAATTGTCGGCCGTGTCGTGTTACGGCCATGATTTGTTAACGATAAAAAATAGGGTTAATTCCAATACCACAATATTCCGGATCAGTCAGAAATATCGATTGCACCAATTTTGAAGCGAATTGGGGCAAAAAGAAACTGGACGTAATTTGTTGATAAGTCTTGATTATTTTCCGTGTTTACAATTTGGGTCATTTTGTATTCAAAAGGGAAATGAATTCGGCAATTATTATTTTAAAATTGTTATAAATTCCTAATTTTTCTGGCCAATATTTCTTAACAAACAGTTACCTAAATAGACTCGACGGGGGTCAAGAGGTAACAATGTTAATGCAAAAACTCCTGAAATTCTTTCGTAACAAATCCGGAAATGTGGCGATCATATTTTCACTATCAATTGTGCCCATCATGTTTTCGGTCGGCGTCAGCGTAGATTACAGCAAGATTGCCCGAATGCAGTCCAGATTACAGGAAACCGCCGATACGGCTGCGTTTCATGCCATCAAGGGGCATGTTGATGGAGATTACGGTGAGGAAGAGATCACCGAGGTCGCGCGTGAGATGGTGACTTCCAACTATAATATCCATCCAAGTGATGTTGATATCCAACTCAACGTTCAATCCGATACACTTAGCGTTCATCTGAAAACCGATTATTCACCGGCGTTTCTCAAGGCATTTCACCTTAATGAGATGACCATCACCGCCAATAGTGAGGTCGTATATGAAGCCGGTAAACAACCTGTCTCTCTTTTTTTGATCCTTGACCGTTCCGGTTCAATGGCCTGGACCAACAATGACGGTGGTTCAAAAATGGATTCACTCCAGGTTGCGGTCAACAATATGATCGGTGAACTAAAGGCATCTGACCCCGATAAAAAATATATCCGTATGGGAGCTGTCGCCTACAATTCCTATATGTGGTCACCACAATCAATCAATTGGGACCTCGATTACGCCAATGAGTATGTACAGGATATGTATGCCGATGGCGGTACCGATTCATCAGATGCCGTTAATAAGGCCTACAAAAAACTGAAGAAACCTTCTGAACTGAGCGAGCATTTCAATCGCAATGCATCGGTTCCTGATCTGGTGATGATATTTATGACCGATGGTAACAACAATTACTCCAGTGACGATACTACAACTATCAACACCTGCAATAATGCCAAAAGTTATGGCATGGAAATATATACAGTGGCTTTCCAGGCACCCTCGAACGGGCAACAGTTATTGAGCAACTGTGCCAGTGATAGTTCCCATTATTTCGAGCCTGAAAATACCGATCAATTGATTGAAGCCTTCAAGGATATCGGCATAAAAGTTGGTGAAAAGGTAACGCTGACCAAATAGGTTTCGATAAAGACCTGGCTTATCGTCACCAGCCGAGATGGCAGGGGTCGCGTCAAATTTTCGCGGTCCCTGTTGCATTTTTATTAATCAACCCTTGACTATTGAAATTTAACCCATAAATGACATATATTATTACATGCTAATATATAGGATATCTTCATGGCGTATACAATTGACCGAATATTTCAGACCGGCAGTTTTGATGCAATCGTTGAACGCACCCGTCTGGCGTTACAGGATCAAGGATTTGGTGTGCTGACGGAAATCGACGTTAAAGCGACGATGAAGAAGAAAATGTTTAGGTTTGTTATTTTATTTATTTGTTTT
>JAAENI010000862.1 GCA_024224595.1 Hyphomicrobiales bacterium | reverse complement strand
TAACCCATAGCTTTTCAAAGTGGAAAATATATTCACTTAGCTACTTAACAAGTGCCTTATTTGATTGATTTGCACAATTGCAGATTCGCTGTATTCGTCAGATTTGCGTATTCGCAAATAAGACAACTGAGCGAATCCAACGAATTAGCGAATTATCAAATCCAACGAATTAAACAAAATAAATATGCCAGGCAACCAAAACAACGAAATAAACACGACAGGATTCACAGAACACGAATCCACTGATCACTATCAATCATCCGGCACTCATCGGGACATCGCTTTCGACGACCTCATCGAACGCCAACCCGGCTGGCTGTTGCGCTCCGGCATTCCCCTATTGTTCGGTACAGTGATACTGACAGTGGCATTAGCTTCTATTATCAAATATCCTGACAAACTGGCGGCTCCATTCATTCTGACCACTGAAAATCCACCCATTGATGTGGTGACTCTGAGTGGCGGGCAGATATCCGCCTGGTACGTTGCCGACCGCCAACAGGTAGCCAAAAACGAAGTGCTGGCTTATATTGACAATACTGCCAGGCTGGAAGATGTGGAAACCTTTGCTGCCTTTGTGGAAGCTGTCAATGACATTACCCACATTCCCGACCATCTGAAACACACCATCCCCGAAAACCTGCAAATGGGTGAGATGCGACAGCTCTATACTACCTACATGCAAACACTCACCGCCTTTCAGCACCTGCTTCGCCGCCGAATCATTTTTGATAAAATGAGTACCCTGAAAGACAAAACCCAAAAACACCGCCAATTGGGCCAGGCGATGGAACGACGATTACTGCTTTTCGAAAAAGAACTTTCCCTAACCGAAAAAGACTATGATCGAAATCAACAGCTTCTCCGGGAAGGAGCCATCAGTGCGCTCGAATTTGAGAAAAATGAAGCCGGACTGCTACAAAAACAGCAACAATTAGAAAACCTGAAATCTGCCATCATTCAAAACACCATTGAAATAGAACAACTCAACACCCAATGGCTGGAACTCAAAGATGGGCGTGCTACCGGTGTAAGTGACTACCTCATTAAATTAGATGAACTCTACCTGCAATTCCGTAACGAATACAGCGAATGGAAAAAGAAATACTTAGTATCCGCTCCCATCGCCGGCACACTTTCCATCACGCCCGGTATGGTGGAGAGCCGTACCATCATCGCCGGTGACATCATCGCCGGCATCGCCCCTGTGAATGCAGGTGACAAAGTAGTAGCTCGCATCTCTCCACAGGCTGCCGGCATCGGCAAGATAGAAAAAGGCAGCCGCGTACTGCTACAGTTGGATGCCTACCCCTACAAGGAATTCGGCGCTGTGGAAACCACCATCACCCATGTATCCCTGCTTCCGGTACAAGACAAGGAAGCAGGTCTGGTATATGAAATACGCTGTGAACTCCCCCAGCCGATCATCAGTACAACGGGAAAAGAACTGGCCTTCCGGCAAAAACTGACGGGCATGGCGCAGATCATAACGAAGGATCGAAGTATTATGAAACGGGTGTTGGAGCGGCTGGTGGCTGTGCAGATTTGAAAAGGGAAGGCTTTTAAATAAAAAATGGAAGATGATATTTAGTGATACAGTCCACTCATTGAGGAAGGAATATTCTCCCCGCCGGGGAGATGTCCTTTAGGACAGAGGGGTTTTCCAATAAAAAATTTACGTTTCAGTGTATTTAAAAAACAATAACTCATCAAAAAAACATATAGTATGAGCTTACCGGAAGATATCAATCTCGTTCAACAATTAGACCAACTGATCCGCTTAAAAGCAACG
>JAAENI010000861.1 GCA_024224595.1 Hyphomicrobiales bacterium | reverse complement strand
CAAGCCTGGTCGGTTGATAATAATCTGTATGAATCTCAACTGTGCCGCCAAGAACATAGATGAACTCCTCACCGGCGTGGCTTTGTAATCCGCCGGCTTCCTCCAGGGTTCGTGCGCTGATAATATCAATACTGGGAATCATCGCCTTGCGGGAAATCTCGGCACACAATATCTCATAGGAATATCGTTGGGAAACCCCGGTTTCACCTTTCCCCTTGCGTGTAATTGTACGCAGTCCAGTCGCCATATTGACTGGGTCAGAATGAAAAAAATCAGAGATATCAACCTCCAGAATTTCAGCCAGTTTGACAAGTTTGTCAGCGCTTGGTGAGACCTGATGATTCTCAACCCGCGACAGAGTAGCCTCCGATATTCCGGATTTTTCACTGAGTGTCTTGAGCGTAATGGAACGCCTGCGGCGAAATTGCGCCAGGCGTTGCCCAAAGCTTCGTTTCCGGTCCTGAATGGTATCGTTACCAGTATCGGGTAATGTTTTACTTGCTACCATCTGCGAACCCTATTTCGGTGTTGTATTGATCGATCAGTTTTTCACGGTTTGCCAAAGCCTGACGTGTATTTCTTGCTTTAACCGGTCCAAAGCCGCGAACGATGTCAGGCCAGTTTGCCAGCTCTTTGGCCGCTGAGGTAGCGTCCATTTTTGCAAGGTTTTTCATTCGTTCGATGTCAGCAGAATACGCCACAATCAACCGCTGCTCAAGTCGCCGGCCAGACTGATATCTGAATGGATCGATAATTGTGCCCCGAATGCTCTTCAGGCTTGCCAACAAACGCAGAACAGGGCGAAACCACTGGCCCAGCGAAACTTTGAATTCCCTGTTATTCGTTCCTGCTCTGGCACCAAGAAATGGCGAGGCAAAATGATAATTTATGTTTGTGATATTTTCAAATTCCTTTGATATTTCCTGATCGAACTCACCATTGCTCATCAGGCGGGCGACCTCATATTCATCCTTGGTTGAAAGCAGTCGGTGATAGTTTTGTGCGACCAGATAGCTGAGTGATCCGGGCGTGTGAGCATCATCAGCTTCTATTTCGCAAATTTCTGTTATTGAATTTCTATATTTTGTTGCAATTCTACTACCATGGGATTGCGCAAGGTGGTTCTCCAATCTGGTGATTGTGGCATTGATGTTTTCATCGTGGTCATCGCCCTTGATACCGGAAAATGCAATTACCGCGTTTGGATCGGCAATAAATCTGCGACCCAGATCAAAGGCTTGCAGGTTACTTTCCACAGCAACACCATTCAGCTTGATTGCCTCAATCAGAGCGTTTTCGGTGATTGGAATTTGTCCATCCTGATAGGCTGCGCCGAGCAGAATCATGTTGGCGAATATGTCATCACCCAGAAGTGTTCGGGCCAGTGCTGAAGCATTGATGGTTATGCACCCCGATTTTCCAGTGGTATCCCTGAGAGCTGTCAGAAATTCGCTAACGTTTTGGGTGGGATCGGGCTGGCTTGATTGTGTCGCAATTGGTATCGCATGACTGTTTACGATACTGTGGCTTTGTCCTTTTGCCAGTCGGGAAATCACTTCCGGGCTAGCTGCCATGATCGGGTCACCAGCCAGCAGCAGGTTACATCCGCCAATATCGATACGCGGGGCCCCGTTGTGTTTTTTGCCGGAAATACGCACGTGAGTAGTTACGCCGCCGCCTTTTCGGGCAAGTCCGGTATTGTCGAGAATAGTACAGTTTACACCATCAATGTGGGCCGCCATTCCAATAATGGCACCTATGGTGATCAGACCTGTTCCGCCAACTCCGGCGATGAGGATGTTTAAGATGTCTTCCTGTTTGCGGTTAACCGGATTTGGTAGTGGAGTGTCCCATTGAAATGTTTTTATACCCGTCCCCTTAATGCGATCACCTTCAACGGTGACCATGGCCGGGCAAAATCCGTCAAGACAGGACAGGTCGGTGTTGCAAACGGACTGATTGATCCGCCGTTTGTTGTCAAATGGCGTGTCAACACTTTCAATTGCCACGCAACCGGATTTTATCGAGCAATCTCCACAGCCTTCGCAGACCATTTGGTTGATCACCACGCGTGCCGGGGGGCGCGGGGTGGTTGCGTTTTTGATGCGCCTTCGTTTTTCTGTCGCGCAAACCTGATCGTAGATGATAACTGAAACACCGAGCCATTTTTTGCAATCCTCCATCATGCGGACAAGGCTGTTTCGATGGCAAAGAAATACCTCTGCTGGAATGCCCGTCGCTTTGAGAAGTTTGGGATTATCGGAAACCACCACAACCTTGCCAACCCGTTCTGCCAGAATTTGTCGTGCGATATCACCGACGGTGGGAGAACCTTCGGCAGGTTGTCCGCCTGTCATGGCAACAGCATCGTTGAAGAGAATCTTGTAGGTGATGGTTGTATTGGCTGCTACTGCTGCCCGAATTGCCAACATACCGGAGTGGTTGTAAGTACCATCACCCATGTTTTGGAAAATATGCGGCATATCGACAAATGCGGATGCTCCAATCCAGTTGGCTCCTTCGCCACCCATTTGGGTAAGCAGACGGGTATTGCTACCGTCCATCCACATTGCCAGGGAATGGCAACCGATTCCGGCCATGGCGATTGAGTCCCGGGGCAATTCGGTTGAGCGACTATGGGGGCAACCGGCGCAGAAATGAGGAATGCGCATCGCGGACTGTGAAAGGGAGGTATTTTGCCGCAGCGAGGCGGATTTGCGCGCCTTTACCGATCTCAATCCTCTAATTAAAGCTGGATGATCGATACTTTTTGTCAGAATCTCACCGATGATAATTGCCGTGTTACATGGTGTTGTCTCACCGGTTGAAGCAAACAGAGGTTTGCCAGCGAGATCGGTTTTGCCCAGAATATCTGGCCGTTTTCCTGCCTTCCAGTGATAGGCTATATCCTTGATCTGGGTTTCAAGAAATGCTCTTCGTTCCTCAACGACAATCAAGCTATTCAAACCCTCGGCAAATTCCTGCAAGCCGGCTGGTTCCAGAGGCCATATCATGCCAACCTTATAAACGCTCAGTCCAATTTCGTTGGCGGCGGCCTCATCAATACCAAGCATCGCCAACGCTTCCAACACATCCAGACAGGCTTTGCCAGCTGAAACAATGCCCCAGCTTCTGCGGGTATTTGTTTTACCTAAAATGACTCGGTCAATTTTGTTGGCCGCCGCAAAATCAATTGCGGCGGGTAGCTTGACCTCCTGTAATCGTCGATCCTGACTCCAGCGATCATCGGGCCAGCGGGTGATAACCTGTTCACGTAAAACCGGCTGATCGGGCTCCGTGAATATATTTTGCAGGGAATTGAGATCAACCGTGGCCGTACTTTCCACAGTGTCTGCCACCAGTTTCATTGCCACCCAAAGCCCTGAATAACGCGACATCTCAAAGCCAAAACGCCCGAAGCTTAGTATGTCAGCTACATCGGCTGGATAGAGCACTGGCATCAGTGCTGCAGCAAAACTCTGCTCGCACTGGTTTGCTAATGCCGAAGATGTGGCGCCGGGATCATCGCCACTTATCGCAAGCATACCCCCATGAGGAGAAGTGCCGCTGATATTGGCATGCTTGAATACATCGCCACAGCGATCCACGCCAGGATTTTTACCATACCACAGAGCGAACACACCATCATAGGGTCCGCCACCCAGTAATTGGCTTTGTTGGGTTCCCCACACGGCTGTTGCTGCAAGGTCTTCGTTGAGGCCCGGTTCAAACCTGATTGCTAACGGGTCCAGGTGATCGGCGGCTGCCCAAAAAGCCTGATCGACACCACCCAGCGGGGAGCCGCGATATCCCGAAACAAATCCGGCGGTATTCAATCCGGCACGTTTATCAGCCCGGGATTGTTCCAGCATCAAACGTACCAGTGCCTGTGTACCGCTGAGCAGGACAGTTACATCGCTCGACAAGTATTTTTCCAAAAGCGACACTCGCCTTGGAGCCGAAGTGTCGTCCAATGCAGTATTTTGAAGCATATGGTCCTCATTTGGCGATAGATGTGTTCCAGTCATTCGACTGTGTTGTGCAACAAAAAGTAAGGAATTGCAATTTATTTCATATTTGCTATTTATTGCATAATTGGAAGGAAAATAAAGCCCTGCGAGATAGATAGATGATGACCATCAAACCGGAAGCCTACATTCGTTCAATTGGGAAATCCGTTGTCAAAAAAGTCGGTACCCGATCGGAAAAGATAATTGATCTTTCACTCAATGAATCGAGTTTTGGGGCAAGCACTTTAGCACTGGAAGCTTGCCAAAAACGGTGTTCGCGATTGTTCAGATACCCTGATCCGGCCAGTACGGACCTGCGAAATGCCATCGGACAGGCTTTCGATCTTGACCCGGAGCGAATAGCTTGCGGAAATGGATCGGAAGAACTGCTCGACATCATTGGTCGGTTATATGCTGGCAGGGGTGATGAGATATTGTATTCCGAAAACAGTTTCATGCAGTTTCCGATCGTTGCCATGCGGGTGGGAGCGAAGGCTGTGACCTCGCATGAGAAAAATCTCACGACGGTTGTTGACGCCTTGCTTGAGAAAGTCAGCGACAAGACCAAAATCGTTTTCCTGGCAAATCCCAATAATCCGTCCGGTACCTATGTCCCGAAGAACGAGGTTAAACGTCTTCGTGACAACCTGCCGCGTAGTGTGGTTTTGGTCCTTGATTCTGCTTATTGCGAATATGTCGAGGCCAGTGACTATTCGGATGGTCTTGAACTGGTGGAGGGATTTGAAAATGTTGTTGTCACACGTACTTTCTCCAAGGCCTGGGGACTGGCAGCCCTGCGAGTTGGTTGGGCCTATGCTTCGCCTTCCATGATTGGCGTGATAAATCGCATGCGTGGCATCGGCAATGTTAACGCGATTGCGCAAGATGGAGCGATTGCCGCGTTGGGTGATCCGGATTTTGTTAAAATGGTTTGCCAGCGTACATGCGAAGAACGTCAGTGGTTAACCAGTCAATTGATACCACTGGGGTTGTTGCCGATAGAGAGTGCAACAAATTTTTTGCTCGTTGAATTTCCCGCCGAAGCAAATCACAGTGCAGGCGCTGCAATCGGTTATCTTGAAAAATTTGGTGTCGCGGTGCGTGATGTTGATGATTACGGTCTGGATGAATATTTGAGAATCACGATCGGACTGCGCGAGGAAAACCAGGTGTTGATTGACGGGCTACGCCAGTTTATGGCCTGATTTGCGGAAGCTGATAATTCAAATTCCCCTGGGTTATCTTATGCGTGAAACTTAAATCCAAATATTGGGGAGGCATCAGTTGTTGCGAATAGCTTTCATCCCGATTACATGAATAAAACCAGATCAGCGATTGACAAGAACCGGACATTGGGCATGACGCACAACTCTAGCAGCAGTTGATCCCAAAAAATAATCTGATAAGCCCGGTTTATGCGAAGCAATAATAATCAGGTCTGCACGATGAGTTTCTGCAGCTGAAAGAATGGAGTTGGCTGCATGGCCAAACATGATCTCAACATTTAAACCAGTACCCTCGTTGTTCGCAATCTTAGCCAACGTCTGATAAGCCATTTTCTGATTATTACTCGTCCAATCCGTGGACAATTGAACTTCGACAGACGATGGCATTTCACCAATAACACTGAGCAAAAATATTTGACCATCTTTATTCAATAGTTTCTTGGCAATCTGAATGGCGTTAATACCGGTATCAACGTGTGAAAACTCAATCGGCACCAATATTTTGTTGTACATAATCGCCTACGTTAAATAGTGGATTTCGTCGCTTTGGTATTTTCGATGAGAAAACAAGTGCGATAATAATAGACCCTGAGTATTACGCATTGACTCTAATCAAGTTAAACAATGCACAAATCGGGTGGCAAGCCATCGTTTCTTGTCGACAATACTTTGAACGGGCATTTCAAAATTGAAGTTCCCGATCTGGGTTGGGTCGCTGATAACACCTACAGTGCGCCTTGACCCGGATAATCCAGGGTGTGTATGTCTGGAATGCCATGAGAAAGGAGGAGTATTTGAATGCCTATTCCCTCCTGTGAGGACATCTTAAACCGGACAATTCATGTGCTGCATAAAGAGGATAACTGATGGGTTACTGACAATTGCGGCTTTCTAACCACTCCTATTTGTCGAACAATATCCTGCTGAGTGACACAGGCTGCCCCAAATACTCCTGTTTTCCCACGAGATTTCAGTCGTTCTTTGTAGATGCAAAGGCTCGATTAAATCATAGGTTTTCAGTATCGCTTTCTGGACTGTGGAGAAAAACTGGAATTTTATTGAAAGCCAATAATATGGGGGTATTGATTTTCGCTCATATCATTTGTCTGCCTGCGAAGGTACTTCGGTTGTTAAACCGTGTAACTCACAGCAGCGATTCAGAAAACCATTGTCGAGATAAGGTCGGGTCTTTGGATAGCGTCAACCAATCACGATATTGATAAAAATTGTTCCAACAGCAAAATATTTTCGACAAGCATCAAATTAATAGCTTATATGGTAGTGATTACTAATGGTTGGGCCAAATAAAATGGGAGGCATTTATGCGCGCCTTGCAGATACTTAATGCGGTATTGTTCATAATTTTGATCATTGGCTCTCGTGCTTCAGTTGCTGAAGAACGCTTTGCCATGGTTATCGGCAACGCCGAATATAGCGGCAAATCACTTTCACCGTTGAAAAATCCAACAAATGATGCGGTGCTAATATCGCAATCGCTGAAAAGAACGGGATTTGAAGTACAACTTGTGATGAACGCCGATTTGAGAGGTATGAAGAAGGCGGTTTCTGAATTCACCAGAAAATTAAAGGCGTCCGGCCCTGACAGCATAGGTCTGTTTTATTATTCCGGTCACGGTTTCCAGGCCAATAATATTAATTACCTTGCCCCATTGAGGGCTGATCTGCAGGATGAAGTTGATGCCGAATTTGAAGCAATCTCGGTTGATTGGGTGCTTGCCAAGTTGGAACAGGCACATAAAGGCCCAAACATTGTCATTCTGGATGCTTGCCGTAATACAGCTCTAACGCGTAGCATGCGCAGCCTTCATCGGGGGTTGGCCCTATTGAAACGAACCCCGCGCGGCAGCTTTATCTCCTATGCCACAGCACCCGGCAGCACCGCTGCTGACGGTATTGGCCTCAACAGTCCTTATACCTCAGCCATAGCCCGAGAAATCATTCAGCCTGGCAATTCCATTGAGCAGGCGTTTAAAAATGTCCGCCGCGAGGTTGTTCAATTAACAGCTGGTGAACAGGTGCCATGGGACTATTCTTCACTAACCACGGATATTGTTTTCCTTGCGTCGGCCACTAAAGATGCTTTAGTGGCAAACAGCGCTAACAATGATACAACGGCTACAAAGGTGGAATTGCAGTTATGGAACGATGTAAAGAATAGCGATTCCGTCAAGCATCTGCAGGCCTATCTGGACCGCTTTCCTGATGGTGCCTTTGTTTCTGTTGCTAGATTAAATATTGAAAAACTTGGTAACAACGGTTCTGGTGATCAAATGTCAGCGCAAGTTGAGCAATTGTTTGCCAAACTGTCGAGCCGTTCGCTGATTATTGATAAACCAACCCGCCCGCATGAATTTTATGCAAATGCCCGTATGCATGAATTGCAGGGTGATTATCCCAAAGCAAGACAGGATTATTTGAAATATTTTGCTTTTAGTCAGGAAAATGTTGATCCTCACTATCGTTTTCAGGCCTTCTTGAAAATTCAGGAAGGCCCCGCTGGTGCCCGGGAGATTTATTCCTCTCTGGCCCGGGGCGCCAAAAGTCCAACCTTACAATTTGTTACAGCGTTGCTGAATGAACGAGAGACACGGGTAGCTCAACTTAAAGACTATTTGGACAAGCATCCCGATTTTGCCCCGGCAATGTATGAACTTAGTCTTGACTTTTCACTCGCTCGTCTGGGTCAACAGTCACTTGCCGATAAAAAAAACGAGCATGCATTGCTGAAAAACTTCATGGGACAGGTCGAAAATGGTGGATTTCTGAAATATTTTCTCGACCAGCAGTTGGCTGCCAAGCAGATCGAGGATGCAAAGCAACGTCTCGCTGCATTGTCATTTCTTGATCAAGTGGCACTGGTCAATCCGGTTAAACTGAATGCCAGCAGAAGCAATCAGGGATGGATGCTCAGTATTGCCATTGCCGATCAGGCATCCGAGATATTCGTTGCTCATTCGGGAAACCCACCGCGCTCGACCGGCTTTCTACCAGGCTCCATGCATCCAACAACCGGCAAGCCCATTCCCTTTCCGATGGTTGAATTGCCAGGCAATGCGAAAGCCACAACATTTTCAATCAGTTATTTAGATGTACGCGGCAATGAACAAGGACCATTTGAAGTGATGTTCGATCCTGACCTGGCCCTGGTTTCAGGTCAGAAAATGATACTGGACCGCTTTTCTAATGGCTGGATCAGCTATCGAAAATGGCAAGGCAAGCAGCTGGCTTATTTCACACATTTGGTAAGCTATCGATGCGCCATTTCCAAGGTGGAATATGGTGTTGACACCGAGTCACCAAATGAAGAATTCCGGCTTGAGCCATGCGATCCCACCAAACCACATTCGGTCAATTCTGATGGCAAAACCTCGAAAATCTATATCGCAATCCCCAAGAATACCGAGTTCATGTCGATCAAATTGAGTTACAAGGACGGCACACAATCTGAAGTAAAGCGCTTCGAGGTTGAATAGTGGAGGACTCAAGTTAGTAGCCAGTAATGTCTGAAACATCAAAATTTCCGTTTAGGGCAGATTCAGTGCTTGGTTTATTGATGGTGGTGGTTATTTCCAGTGCGATAGCTTTTGTACTTTGTTTCAGATTGGAAATTTTCCTCAAGGATGGTTTTGTTACCAAATTGGGGCCGTGGAACAACCCTCAAGACATTGTCATTATTACTATAGACGAGGATACACTGGCGAATCTGCCTTATCGTTCTCCTGTTGATCGGGGATTTCTTGCTGATGTTATCGGGAAAATAGACAGCGCCAACCCGGTTGCGATTGGCATAGATTTGTTGATTGATCAACCAAGTGAAACAGACAAGGATGCTTTGTTTATCAAGGCGCTGGAATTAGCAAAAACTCCCATTGTCATGGGCTATGCGACAGGTGAAGACGGACTGAACACAAAACAATTGGCCTATGAAAATGCCAGTTTGCAGAATATGCAAAAAGCTCTTGTTACCCTGGTTCGAGATGATTTTGATGGTACCGTTCGTAATGTTTTTACTGGACGATTAATTGATGGTGTCTGGTATCCTAGTTTTGCCGCAGCACTTGCCGAACACGCGGGACGAAAAGAGCCACATCCGGGAGGCAGCATCACTTACCTAAATGATGGCCATGGTAATCCATTTGAATTTACCAGCTACCCAGCGCATACGGTAGAGTTCATTCCATCAGAATGGTTCACAGACAAGCTGGTACTTCTCGGAACCGGTGTGCCGATGACTGACCTGCATGCCACCCCTTTCGCCACCATTGATGGTGCCAAGGTCGGCAGGCTCTTTGGCGTTTTTATACACGCCCATCAACTCGCCCAGATGATCAGCGGCGATCAGATATTGTCAACAGGCATAGTCTCAACAATCCTGATTGTGCTGGCGCTGACACTGGTTGCCGCGTTGATAGTCGTCAGCAGTTTTTCACTTATCTTGCGTATGGTATTGATAGTGTTGATAATAGCGATCTTTTGTTTCGCTGCTTACGCACTTTTTGTCAATTTCCAACTGCAAATTCCAATTGCCACACCGCTTGCAGCCGCTGCGTTTTCTTCGATTTTGCTAGCATTGGGTCAATGGTATCAGGACAAGGAGCAAACGTTATTTATCGAAAGTGCTTTTTCTAAATATGTAAGCCCTGAAATAGTGAAGAGAATTGTAGCAGACAAAAAAACTCTTGTTTTGGGGGGGGAGTTTCGAACAGTCACCTATGTGTTCACGGATTTACAGGGATTTACCAGTTTGAGCGAGCGCATGGAACCGGGTGAAATAGCATTATTGCTTAATGATTATCTTGACAAGATGTGCAATTTGTTTGTCGATGCCAACGCCACCATTGATAAGATTGTTGGTGATGCGGTTATCGGTTTTTTCGGCGCACCGGAAAAGCAGAATGATCAAGGCGAACGGGCAATAAAACTGGCTTTGGCCATTGACCGATTCAGCCAGAACTATACTAAGGCCCACCGGGAAAAGGGTGTTGATTTTGGTATCACTCGTATTGGTGTTCACAAGGGCAAAGCGGTTATTGGCAACTTTGGCGGATCGCGGTTCATGGATTATACCGGGATTGGCGATACCGTGAATACGGCCGCCCGACTGGAGGCGGCGAACAAGTATCTTGGCACCCGCATTTGTATCAGTCGTTCGGTCCTGGATAATTTCACTAACAGTGGGTTTCGGCAAATTGGCAGTCTGATATTGAAGGGTAAACGGGATGCTGTTGAGTGTGTTGAGCCGCTGCATCATGTCCCGGAGGCAAATCCAATGATTGCCGCCTATCAACAGGCATTTAAACAGATGGAACTTGGAAATGAGGATGCGCTGGTCAGTTTTGAAAATCTCGTCACAAAATATCCACATGACCCACTTATTAAACTGCATTACCGGCGATTGCAGCAAGGCCAGAAGGGCGCTACCATCGCACTCAACTGACAAAAAAGGAACTGGTGAATAGCCCATGCATTTAATAATTTTTGCTTTCTTGACCTTTTTCGTCTTCAATGGGATGGCGGCAGCCGCAGACGGGCCGGTGATCATTGCGTCAAGCTCAAGCGACGAAGATCTACAGCCAGGAGTCCAGGTTTTGTCCGGGAAGGCAGTAAAACTTGCGCTTGGAGACAGCATAACCCTCATTTCAAAAAGCGGCTCGATCATTAAGTTGAGAGGTCCGTATTCTGGACCTTTGACGAACTCGAATACTGACGGTGCTGATGCAAATTCAGACCAGAGAGCCTCAGCATTCGCCAAAATCGCCAAACTGGTAGCCAGAACCCCGAGAAAAACTGAAATTCTTGGTGCCTCGCGCAAAGTCAAGGCATCGAGTGGTGATGAAACCGGTATTTGGTTGATGGCTGTTGACAGTTCTGGTCACCGTTGTGTGCGGCCATCAGATGTCGTTATGTGGCGTAAGCAACCAAGATCAGAAATCGAGATAACGTTGCGCAGTGAAACAGCAAAACGTACTGGCATTCTTTGGGCAGAAGGCAAAGAAGACATGAAGTTGCCGTCTGAATTTATCGAAGATGGCGTGTTAATCGTCATGAAAATGGATAAGCACCCCCGCCGCTTTAATCTGCATGTTCTGCCAGAACACATTGATGAAAAACATCTGGGTAAGGTTTTGTTGTGGATGGCCGAGAATGATTGTTCACGTCAATCAAACCTGCTGATCAGCGCAGTGCATGAAGAGGTTGAATAGTATCTGATTGTTGTTATTTGGTGATGTGCAGTCATACCAGAGGTGCCTGACAATGGCCTTTGGTAACAGATTCCTGGCGGCGGAAATCGAGACCTGCCTATGGTGGTGGATTTTCAAGCTTTGTACAATGTCGGCAATAAACATTGAAATCATTGAGACGATACTTTTTGTAACAAAACCTGATCTTGCGATAATACTTTTACAACTAGCGGTCTAAAAGCGGTTATTGCCGCCGTGGACTTGTCACGGTTTAGTTCCGGATACTTATCTCATTTACGCAGCCAATCTTTCTTCGTGTTTGCCAAGTTTTACGCCAGATGAGCTCAGCCTTGAGAGTTTTGAAGAAGGTCTCTACGGCTGCATTGTCGTAGCAATTTCCTTTCCCACTCATGGATACCAGAAAGCCATGTTTCTTGAGCCTTTTCTGATAATCGTGAGAGCAATACTGACTGCCGCGATCTGTGTGATGAATGCAGCCTTTGGGTGGCTGGCAAAGTGCCACAGCCACATCTAACGCCCTGATGGCCAGGTCGCGCTTCATGCGGTTGCTAACGGCCCAGCCAATGACACGGCGAGAATACAGATCCAGTATGACGGCGAAATACAGCCATCCCTCACTGGTCCATATGTATGTTATGTCACCTGCCCACTTCAGATTGGGTGCCGTTGCACAAAAGTCCCGGTCCAACAGATTGGGAGCAATGGCAAAGGCGTGGTTGCTGTCAGTGGTCACCTTGTATTTTCTTGTTCTGACGGCCTCAATACCGTTCTGGCGCATAAGGCGTCCAACACGGCGATGGCTGACCTTGAGCCCCAGCTCTTGCAATTCTTCGGTCATTCGTGGTCGACCATAACTGCAGAGACTGAGTTTGTGTTGCTCTCGAATATGAGCCAGAAGGACCATGTCGTCGCGCTGACGTTGGCTCATGGGGCGACACCGCCAGGAACGATAACCACGCGATGTCACCCGCAAAACCTTGCACATGCGGTGAATTGGAAAGGTCTTCCTCCAAGCGTCTATGAATGCAAACCGCATCATTTTTGGCTCGCGAAGAAGACCGTCGCTTTTTTTAGAATTTCCCTCTCCTCACGCAGAATACGGTTCTCCTTGCGAAGGCGAATAATTTCCTTTTCCTGATCCTCGTGTGGACCAGTCATCAGGTCTTTATCCCGGTCTTGTTGAACCCATTTGTTCAGCGTTGAAAAGCCTACGCCCAAATCAGCAGCAATCTGCTTTCGCGTAAGCCCACTCGTCAGTGCCAGACGAACTGCTTCCCGTCGAAATTCCGTTCCGTGTCTTGATGCCATGTCTTGTCTCCTTGATGGCTAATATTGCTATCAAGTATCCGGAACTAAACCGTGACAAGTCCAATACATATCACACCACAAATCATCCGTCAGGCTTTCGTAACTTGGCATGCGGAAAAAGGAACATCCGAAAGTATCGTTCAAGCAATATGTGGACATGCGCCGGGATCAAGAGTAACTCAAAAACACTATGCTCGTCCGCACCAATCGGCATTGAGAAACAATATAATATCGTTGGAGGAAGTAGGCCAGAACGGGAACAAAGAGGCGAAATTTTTGGCTACAAATGGCAACAAAGCCGAAGGGTCCAAGTAATGTTTGAGCCATATATTCAAAATTACTTAACAAATTCAAAGGGTAAAATGGTGGGCGTAACTGGGATTGAACGATACTTTCGGAT
>JAAENI010000860.1 GCA_024224595.1 Hyphomicrobiales bacterium | reverse complement strand
CTGATTTTTCCTTCGGAGAGATACCGCCAGACTGGGCCAGGATGACTCCTTTTCTGGAGAAGGCAATGAGCCGAATACCACGAACACTTGAGCTGGGAATCAAGAAATTTTTCTGTGGACCTGAGAGTTTTACACCGGATGGCAATTTCATTTTGGGCGAGGCGCCCGAACTGGCAAATTTTTATGTGGGGGCGGGGTTTAATGCTTTTGGTATTGCTGCGGGTGGTGGAGCAGGAATGGCGTTGGCGGAATGGGTCCACAAAGGTGAACCTCCTTATGACTTGTGGTCCGTTGATATCAGGCGTTTCGGGCGACCGCATTTTGATACGGACTGGGTGCGCACCCGTACCATCGAGGCCTATGGTAAGCATTATACGATGGCCTGGCCGCATGAAGAACATGACAGTGCGCGCCCCTGTCGAAAATCACCTCTTTATGATCAATTGCTGGACGGTGGTGCCTGCTTTGGTGAAAAACTCGGTTGGGAACGGCCAAACTGGTTTGCTGATTTGGAGGCCGGTGAAGTAGCCATTGATCAATATAGCTTTGGTCGTCAAAACTGGTTTGAGGCAGTGGCACGCGAACACAAAGCTGTTCGTGAGCAGGCGGCATTATTTGACCAGACTTCCTTTGCCAAATTTGCCCTCAAAGGTCCAGATGCTCTGGCGGCGTTAAACTGGATTGCTGCCAATGATGTATCAAAACCAGTCGGCAGTCTGACCTATACCCAGATGCTGGACGATAGCGGTGGTATACAGTGTGATGTGACTATTGCCCGAATTGGCGAGAATGAATTTTATATTGTCACAGGCACAGGCTTTGCCACTCACGATTTTGACTGGATTGAACGCAATATTCCGGAAGGTATGAACGCTCAGCTATTCGACATAACTTCCGCCAATACGGTGTTATCTATGATGGGACCAAATGCGCGCAAGATATTGCAACAGGTGACCCGGGACAATGTTTCCAATGAAGCATTCCGGTTTGGCACAGCAAAAACCATTGGAATTGCTGGCTGTCCGGTATTGG
>JAAENI010000859.1 GCA_024224595.1 Hyphomicrobiales bacterium | reverse complement strand
GGTGCCAGTAAGCTTGGCAATGTGTTCGTCAAATTTCACATCGGCCTATGGCTCCATCAATTCCCGAAAGGTATGAATGGTGGCATCGGGGATATGCAACATCAATCGTGTGACATAGCGAAAGATCACACTCTGCTTTTGTGTCATTTCGGCCGAAAGTAACGAACCGAGGACAAAATCATACAGTTCAAGAACGGAATTGGTCAGCCGTTCCCTGTCGAGCTGGGAATATTGATTGATCCGCTCAATGCCGACATCAAACAGATTGAGTGATACCGGGTATTCCACGTCCGTTGGATCGATGATGACGATGCGATCATGCAGGGGCTGACCAGGTGCAAAGATTTTCAGGTTTGATACATTGCGAATGAGATCGCCCTGGCTGTCTATTACAATAACCGACCTCTCTCCCCTTTCCACTGCCTCAAGGTCTTTGGCAATCAGATATTGCAATGTCTGTGTTTTGCCATGGCCGGAACCAGCAACAATATGATGATGCTCAAATCGCGCATCGTTATGAATGGCGAATGGAATACTGCGGGAGAACAGGTCGCTAATTGGTGTGTTGCCGATATAGGTATCGACTAATTTTTCGGGATCGCGGATTTCGGACCTGGATGGTGTTCTCGGGGTTTTATAGAACACTCTCGGATTATCCGGATTGCCGCCTGATGCCAAAATGACATTGCGATCATAAACCAATCGATGACCGGATAGCAGATCATGCTTTTCCAGTTTTTTACTAAACACCACCGCCATTACTGCTTCAGTAACTTCGCCAATGCCGGTGATGGTGCGAATGAGGTCTGTTGGCACTGTGATTGTGTCGCCAGTTTCATCTATTGTTGGCAGATTGGGACTGGCGTCACTGATGGCTTTCAGACAATGATAGATCGTAGCTTCGATAAGGCCTGTCGATTCATCAAAATCCTCAAGCCAGTTTTGCTGGCGAAGAAGAAAATCTTTGATTTCCCAATATTCTGAAATTGAGTGAGGCTTTGACCACTCGAAGCTTGGAATTAAAAACATTTCTTCAAAATCGAATATGCGTTCGATCAACAGGCCCAACGTTTTTATGTCGGGCACAGCACAGCCATCTTCAAAGGCGTCGAGGACATAGGCCGCCATCTGCATTGCCAATGCCTGGCGATCATCCATCGTGCCCACACCACGGGTGACCAGAAGTTGGTTTACCTTGTCATAGTGTTCACGGGCAATAATTTGATCCTTTGGTGCAAATAGCCCGTGAACAAATGCATGGATGCGTTGGGAAAGATGAAACACTGATCAACCCGCCTATAGACCCCTGATCATCAATTGTTTGGCTTCTTCCTTCGGCAACACTTCGATATTTCTAGTCTCGGTACCATCCCAATGTTTGGCCCCTTCCATTACCTGACGTAGAAAGCCGGTGATGGTTTCAAGCCAGGCTTCCTTGCGGGCCAGTTCAATAACACTGTCGCAGTTGAAGAAACGCCCATGCAGCAAATCTTTGACAAAGATAGTTTCGCGGTTTTTATCATAATAGAAATAGCCCGCTGTCGCTCCAGTAATTAGCCCCATAACTATTCCAACTGAATAACCAGCGAGGCCTGATAACAGGATGGATGCCATAACAGACACTCCAATGGCTATATATGCGGATTTGCGCAAGAGTTCCGG